>CAXMOE010000018.1:0-8948 GCA_964194835.1 uncultured Flavobacteriaceae bacterium
GCTCATCCCTTCAGGGTTATATTTAGCAGATGGATTGGTAATGAGCTCAATTGATTTTATGGAGGTCGAAGGTATCTGTCGTAGTAATTGGGCCACAGGAACGTTGGACAACTTACCATCTACCATTACACGTACATTGGAATTTCCTCGCATGGAAAGTTCGCCTGTCTGTTGGTCTACGTTTACGGACGGAATGTTGTTCATAATGTCGGAAGCTGTTGCTCCTGCTGTGGTAAGATCCTTACCTACGTTGATTACCTTTCTATCAATTTTTTGTTCTATTGTTGTACGTTCTGCAACCAATTCGACCCCGGCCAATTCTTCTGCTTCTTCTTCCAAGGTGATAATCCCTAGATCTAGTTTTCGTTTATTCTTTGAAAAAAGTATCTGTTGAGAATGTGTTTTGTACCCAATAAATTGTACTTCAAATATTAAGCTTTCTTCTGGCAAGTCCTTTATTTCAAAAGTCCCGTCTTCTTTTGTGATCCCACCCGTCAAGGTAATTTGTCCATCCTGGGATTTGATTACAATGGCGGCATAGGCAACAGGTAGTGAGTTTTGGTCAATTACCTTACCACTGACTCTGCCAATTTTTAAGTCTGGTTCTGTGGAATAATGATTTGCTGAAATTGCACTATAAGCAAAAAGGGCAAGAAGTAATACTACTTTTCTCATGAAATGTTCGTTTTTTGATTGATTGACTGATGTTACTTACTTGACGATGTAATTTGTAATATGTTACGAGGATATGCTCATTTTAACATATTTTAACACTAAGGAAATTGGGTGTATATATAGGTGCTGATCCAGAATCTCAAGTCACTTTTGCACGCTAAAAGTTTTATCTTTGAATATGGTTAAAGAATTGAAAATATAAAACCCGGGACAATTGCCCCGGGTTTCTTTCATTGATAAGCTATACTAAACACTAACCATTAACTATAAAAATATAGCTCCATCAATGATTTAAATAGTAGTCCAATGAATAGACGATATTTTTTCAAGATAGTTACTGTCCTTAACACACTTTAACACACATATTAACATATGAAGAAAACACTTGTTTTTGGAGCTTCCTTAAAATCAAACAGGTACAGTAAAATTGCTTTGCAACGTCTTTTGGAAAATAATTTTGAAACGGAAGGTTTTGGGATACATCCGGGTGTGATATACGGTGTGCAAATAAGAACAGATCTAAGAGACATTCAGGATATCCATACTGTTACATTATATATAAATCCTCAAAAGCAAGTGGCTTATTATGAGACTATTATTAGGTTAAGGCCACAGCGGGTAATTTTTAATCCTGGTACAGAGAATCCCGAATTTTACGAATTACTTGATCGTAATAATATTAGGGTAGAGGTGGCATGTACTCTGGTGTTGTTGGCTACTGGCCAATATTAATTCCTTTTTCGTATCAAAAACAATCCTATAAAGGTAAATATTCCATTTATGGGCAATAATTCATAACCAACTGTATAGCCCGCCAAATATTCAACCGGGATATTGGCAATTCCAACAATTAATAATACCGAGGCCAGGGCCACAGCCCAAGTATATTTGTCCTTTACGTCATAGTTTGTGATAATGCCAAATGAGAAAAGTCCCAAAAGTGGTCCATAGGTATAGGTTGCTACAGTGAGTAGGCCATCTATGACATTCCTGTCCAAAACATGTTTAAAAATAATAATGACAATGATCAATAAAACGCTCATTCCTACATGAGTGCGTTTACGTATTTTCTTCTGTTCCGATTTGGCTATTTTATCAATGCCCAGGAAATCTATACAAAATGATGTGGTCAATGAAGTAAGCGCACTATCGGCGCTACTATAAGCAGCAGCTATAAGCCCAAGCATAAAGGTTACCGCAACGGTTATACCCAGTCCGCTATTCATGGCTATTTCCGGAAAAAGCAGATCAGATTTTGGAGTGCCATCCATTAATGGAGTAGCAATTTGGAATTTATCGGCATAGATAAATAGCAATGCCCCTAAAAGCAGAAAAATAAAATTAACGACAATTAGTACCAAACTAAAGGAAATCATATTTTTTTGGGCATCCTTCAAAGTCTTACAGGTGAGGTTCTTTTGCATCATATCCTGATCTAATCCGGTCATGCAAATTGTAATGAACATACCACCAATAAACGATTTTAAAAAGTGGTTCTTAGCAAGAAAATTCTCCGTAAAAATTATTTTACTATACTGATTCAATTCGTCAGAAGCTAAGAATTCGGTAAAGCTCCATCCTATTTTTTGGTTGATAAAATATATGGACAATCCTACAGAAACAAGCATAAAAAATGTTTGTAAACTATCTGTCCAGACAATGGTCTTTATTCCCCCCTTAAAGGTATAGATCCAAATAAGTAAGATTGATAGGGCCACTGTTACCTCAAAAGGAACGTTCCATGCATCAAAAACAAACTGTTGGAGTACAATAGCCACTAAAAATAAACGAAACGAAGCTCCCAATACCCGGGAAATAAAGAAAAATATTGCCCCGGTTTTATAACTTGTTGGGCCGAATCGTTGTTCCAGATATTCATAAATGGAGGTTACGTTTAAACGGTAGTAAATGGGCATCAAGACGTAGGCAATAATAAAATAACCCACCAAATATCCAAAGACGACTTGCATATAACTGAACTGAGATCCTTCTACCCAACCCGGAACCGATATAAAAGTTACTCCAGAAAGAGAGGCGCCAATCATACCAAATGCTACCAAATACCAAGGGGATTGTTTTCCTGCTTTAAAAAAATCGGTATTGGAATCGTTTTTACCTGTGAAATATGAAATTAATAAGAGTAATAGGAAATAACCACCAATCAATAGCAGAATATGGGAAGCTGTCATAAAATAATTTTCAAATGCAAAGTACAAAAACTTCAAATAGAAATACAAATCCATTTTCTTCGGCATTCAATGGATCAGACATATTTGTTGCACTCCAGATTCATCCGCCAAGTAGTAATTATATTTATTCATATGCATGACTCATTTCCAGTCAAATACCTTTGAGTTGACCCCATACCCATATTTTTTATAAATTCACATAAACATAAATACATCATTTTCTTTTGCAACGAAATCATTTAATAACTAGTATAAAATCGTAATTTTGCGGTATGGAATTTTCTTCTAAACTCTTGGAAAATGCGGTTTATGAAATGTCCCAATTACCGGGGATTGGTAAACGAACCGCTTTACGCTTGGTACTTCATTTATTAAAACAGCCCAACGAACAAACGGCAAGGTTGTCGCACTCTTTGCAAAACTTGCGTACGGAAATTAAGTTTTGCCGCGCTTGCCATAATATTTCAGATGTGGTGTTATGCGAAATTTGTGCAAATCCAAAACGGGATGATAGCTTGATTTGCGTTGTAGAGGACATCAGGGATGTGATGGCCATTGAAAATACCGGTCAGTTCAAAGGGTTGTACCATGTTCTAGGGGGAAAGATTTCGCCCATGGAAGGAATTGGTCCACAAGATTTGACTATTTCCTCTTTGGTGGAAAAGACCAAGCAAGGAAAAATAAAGGAACTCATTTTTGCGTTAAGTTCCACGATGGAGGGGGATACCACTAATTTTTATATTTTTAAGCAGTTGGCAGGGCTCAACATTAAAACCTCTACTATTGCGAGAGGAATCGCTGTAGGTGATGAGTTGGAATATGCAGATGAGGTTACTCTGGGGCGAAGTATAGTGAATAGGATTCCGTTTGAAAATTCTTTAAAAGTCTCGTAATAAGGAGATCAAATAAATACAGTAAATTTAAAAATAAGGTCATTTTTTTAGTATTTTTGCAAAAAATTAATCCAAAAAAGCATTTTAAATATTAATATGTCAAAGTTTGAATTAAAATTGCCACAGATGGGAGAGAGTGTTGCGGAAGCCACACTAACTTCTTGGTTAATTGAAGTAGGCGATACCATTGAGATGGATGAAGCCGTTTTTGAGATTGCCACCGATAAGGTGGATTCTGAGGTTCCAAGTGAGGTTGATGGTGTGTTGGTGGAAAAACTGTTTAACGTGGATGATGTAATTGCTGTAGGGCAAACAGTTGCAATTATTGAAGTTGATGGAGAATCAGGCGATGTTTCGGATGATATTTCTGAAAACCAGGAAGAATTGGTAGAAGTACCGGAAGATACAGTAGAGGAATTGGAAAATCGTATTGTAGAAGCAAAGGACGCAGTAACGGTAGCTGTTCAGGATTATATTAGTACTGAAAGGTTTTACTCCCCTTTGGTGAAAAATATTGCCAAACAGGAAGGAATTGCGATTGCAGAATTGGATACTATTATCGGAACCGGCAAAGAAGGCAGAGTTACCAAAAATGATATTTTGGCATTTGTTGAAAATGGTAAAGAAACTAAACCAACAGCTTCAGCCCAAACAGTGATTAAACAGGTTGAACAGGTTGCGACACCTGTAACAGAAGTTAAGCCTAAACCAGATAAACCGAAGGGCATAGCTGTACAACATGGCAACGGGGATGAAATAATCCCTATGTCCCGAATGGGAAAACTAATTGCACAGTATATGGTCGATAGCGTTTCAACCTCCGCCCATGTACAGAGCTTTATAGAAGTAGATGTCACCAATATTGTAAATTGGCGAAACAAGGTTAAAAGTACTTTCGAGCAACGAGAGGGTGAAAAACTCACCTTTACCCCAATATTTATGGAGGCCGTAGCCAAAGCCTTGAAGAATTTTCCAATGATTAACATCTCTGTAGATGGAGATACGGTAATAAAGAAAAAGAATATAAATATAGGTATGGCAGCGGCTTTGCCTGATGGCAACCTTATTGTACCTGTCATCAAAAATGCCGATCAACTTAATCTGGTCGGAATGACTAAGGCAGTTAATGATTTGGCCAATAGAGCGAAAAACAATGCTTTAAAACCGGATGAAATTAAAGATGGCACTTATACCGTAACCAATGTAGGATCCTTCGGAAGTATATTTGGAACACCAATTATAAATCAACCACAAGTAGGTATTTTGGCATTGGGCGCCATTCGGAAAATGCCATCAGTTATAGAGACAACAGAAGGAGATTTTATTGGGATACGAAGTAAAATGTTCTTGTCGCACAGTTATGATCATAGAGTAGTCAATGGTGCCTTGGGAGGTATGTTTGTAAAGGCTGTAGCAGATTACTTGGAAGCGTGGGACATAAACCGGGAAGTATAACGTAATTTCTTTTCACTTAATAGTATTTAAATGCCTCAACTACTTTGAGGCATTTTTAATTTTAAAGGGAAAATGTTTTGAGAAAAAATAAATCCTTCTTTTAATCGTGGGCACAATACCGTTGTATGATTCCAATCATTGTATTGGACAATTTTAAATCTGCGACAATAAAAACAGCCATTCGTTTCCCTAAATCTATCGAAAAACTATCTTTGCACAAACCAAACAAGCATGGAATTAAAGCTAACAAGACCTATTTGTTTTTTCGACCTTGAGACCACAGGAACCAATGTGGCCAAGGATAGGGTTGTGGAAATATCTATTTTAAAGGTGTTCCCTAATGGTAACAAGGAAAGCAAGACTTGGTTGGTGAACCCAGAGATGCAAATTCCGGATGAGGTAATTGCCATTCATGGAATTACCAACGAAAAAGTGGCCAATGAACCCACATTTAAGGAATTGTCCAAGGAAATATACAATTTGGTTAAGGATAGTGATTTAGGAGGATTTAACTCCGACCGTTTTGATATTCCCTTATTGGCGGAGGAAATGCTCCGTTCGGATATTGATTTTGATATGAAAAATAGGGTTTCTGTAGATGTACAGACCATTTTTCACAAGATGGAAAAGCGTACTTTGGGAGCAGCATACAAATTTTATTGTGATAAGGACCTAACCGATGCACATAGTGCAGAAGCAGATACCATTGCCACTTATGAAGTATTGTTGTCCCAATTGGATACATATTCTGAACTAGAAAACAATATCAAGAAATTATCTGAATTTACGACCCGCAAACAATCGGTAGACTTTGCCGGGTTTATTGCATTGGATAAAGCTGGTGATGAAATATTTTCGTTTGGAAAGCACAAAGGAAAAAAGGTAAATGAGGTATTGGATAAGGAACCTGGATATTTTGGGTGGATAATTAATGCAGATTTTCCATTATATACGAAAAAAGTATTGACCCAAATTAAATTAAACAAACTGAACAATAAACTAGGATAAGTGTATTGATTTAGCTCCTCCCAGAAACTATTTACTATGAAAATCATTTGTATAGGTAGAAATTATGTTGATCATATTGAGGAGCTGTCCAATGAACGGCCAGCAGAACCTGTGGTGTTTATAAAACCAGATTCTTCTGTACTTCCCAAGGAACAGGACTTTTATATTCCTAAATTTTCCAATGATGTACACCACGAAGTTGAGGTACTTGTAAAGATCAAAAAAGTTGGCAAACATATAGATACCCACTTTGCCCATAAGTATTATGATGAGGTAGGTCTCGGCATCGATTTTACAGCAAGGGATTTACAAACTGCTTTAAAGAAAAAAGGATTACCATGGGAAAAGGCAAAAGGGTTTGACGGTGCTGCCGTTATAGGAAAATGGCTCCCTAAATCGAACTTTAAGGATTTGAACAATTTAAAGTTTTCCCTATTGAAAAATGGAGAAATTGTGCAACAGGGTAATACAAGTCTGATGCTTTGGAAAATTGATGAACTTATTGCCCATGTTTCAAAATATTTTATGTTGAAAAAGGGAGATATTATTTTTACCGGCACGCCAGCAGGTGTTGGTAAAATTGGCACAAATGATTACCTTTCAGGAATACTGGAAGGAGAAGAACTATTTACAGTAAAAATTAGATAATGATATATAATCTTGATAAGTTAAATGAAATGGCAGAAGGCGATGAAGACTTCATCAACTCTGTTATTTCAGTTTTTTTAGAGGAGGTTCCGGTAGATTTGGAATTACTGGAAACTGCTCTTGCCCAGAAAGATTTTGAAAATGTGTATAAATTAGCCCATAAAATAAAGCCTAATGTAGATTTGCTGGGTATGGAACAGGCACGGGTAGCAGCCTTGGAAATAGAAACTTTGGGAAAAAGTGGGGATAACGGTGCCAAAATTGAGCAAATCTTTCCATTGCTTAATAAAGATATCCATCAAGTGGTATCGGAGCTGAAAAAAGATTTCAAGCTGTAATGTTTGCAGAAATCATCACAATTGGGGATGAAATCCTGATTGGGCAAATTACAGATACCAATTCCGTTTTTATTGCTAGAGAACTTAATAAAATAGGGATATCTGTCTATCAAATCACATCAGTACAGGACGAAACTGACCATATTTTAGCATCTTTAAAAGAAGCGGAATCTAGAGCTGACATTGTTATCATAACAGGGGGATTGGGCCCTACAAAGGACGATATCACAAAGCACACGCTCTGTACATATATGGATGATGTTCTAGTGGAAGACAAGCAAGTTTTGCGGCACGTGGAGAACTTGTTCAAAAAATTCATTTCTACCCCTATTTCCGACATCAATAAAAAACAAGCTCTGATACCTTCCAAAGCGGTTGCACTTCACAATGCATATGGTACCGCACCAGGAATGTGGATAAATAAGGATGGAGTCGTATTTGTTTCGCTTCCAGGCGTTCCTTATGAAATGAAGAGTTTAATCATAAACGAGGTGGTCCCTAGGATCATAAAGGAGTTTAAACGTCCCCATATTCTTCACAAAACCATTCTGACCTATGGCGTAGGCGAGAGCGCTATTGCCGAGAGGATTGCTCATTGGGAAGAAAACCTACCATCGTTTGTTAAACTGGCTTATTTACCTAATTTGGGCAAGGTTAGATTGCGATTAACAGCAAAGGGAGTTGATAGGGCAGTGATTTTTAAATCGGTTGAAGAAGAATCCAAAAAATTGTACCAGATCATTGGTGATATTATCTATGGGGAAGAGGACGATATAGACATAGAAGCGGTATTGGCCAAGTTGTTGACTAAAAAGAAGATGACCCTAGCAATTGCAGAAAGTTTTACTGGAGGAAAGATTGCGCAACAAATAACCGCATTACCTGGGGCATCGGCCTATTTTAAGGGTAGTGTAGTAAGCTATGCCACCCAGACCAAAATTGAGATACTTCATGTTCCCAAAAGTCTTATAGAGAAGCATTCTGTGGTGAGTGCGGAAGTGGCCATGGCCATGGCCGAAAACGTAAAACAATTGTTGAAGACCGATTTTGGTTTGGCAACTACAGGAAATGCTGGTCCAACCAAAGGAGATTCCGATGCTGATATCGGGACTGTATTTATAGCCATAGCCACACCCCATGGCGTAAAAGCTGAAAAATTTTCTATGGGAAACCATCGTGAGAAGGTCGTGCAAAAAGCTGTGAATAAAGCGTTTGAGTTACTTCAAAAAGAAATTTTAAAATTCTGAAGAAGAATTTTGTCCGTCCCACAAAAATGACATAAATTTGCACCCTGTTTAAAATAACACAAAAACTAGCGAAATGTCAAAAGTTTGTGAAGTTACTGGAAAGAGAGCTATGTTTGGAAACAATGTTTCTTTCTCAATCAACAAGACAAGAAGAAGATTTAATGTAAATCTTTCTAAAAAACGTTTTTATATTCCTGAAGAGGACCGTTGGGTTACCCTAAAGGTATCGGCGAAGGCTTTAAAGAGTATCAATAAAAAAGGAATTTCCGCAGTTTTAAAGGAAGCAAAGGCAAAAGGGTTAGTTAAGTAACCCTAATAAATTCATATAAGAATGGCAAAGAGAGGTAACAGAGTCCAGGTTATTTTGGAATGTACAGAGCACAAAGAATCAGGTAAGCCTGGTACGTCTAGGTACATAACCACAAAAAACAAAAAGAATACTCCGGATAGGATGGAGATTAAAAAGTTTAACCCTATCCTTAAGAGGATGACAGT
>CAXMOE010000018.1:8958-21271 GCA_964194835.1 uncultured Flavobacteriaceae bacterium
AAAGAAATAAAATAAGAAGTCATGGCAAAGAAGACGGTAGCAAGTTTACAGACAAGTTCAAAAAGGTTGACCAAGGCCATAAAAATGGTAAAATCTCCTAAATCAGGGGCTTATACTTTTACAGAATCGGTTATGGCACCAGAATTGGTGAACGATTGGTTGGCCAAGAAATAACAAACATACCATCATTTGGTTTTAAAGCTACTTTCTGAAGAAAGTAGCTTTTTTAATTTCATATCTTTGGTAAAATGGTTTAAAACGACATGAATTTATTTAAAAATATATTTTCTTCACAGACAAAAGAAAGTTTGGCCAAAGGGTTGGAAAAGACGAAAAGCAGCTTTTTTTCCAAACTAAGTAAGGCTGTTGCTGGGAAATCCAAGGTAGATGATGAGGTTTTGGATAACCTGGAAGAAGTTCTGGTATCTTCCGATGTTGGTGTACAGACTACCTTAAAGATTATAGATCGTATTGAGGCTAGAGTGGCGAAAGATAAATATATGGGTACCGATGAATTGAACGAAATCCTTAGAGAAGAGATTGCCGGTCTACTCTCGGAGACCCATTTTGGTGAAGATTCTGATTATAGTATACCGGTTGATAAAAAACCCTATGTAATAATGGTTGTGGGTGTCAATGGTGTAGGTAAGACCACAACAATTGGAAAGTTGGCCCATAAATTTAAAGAGCAAGGTTTGAAAGTTGTTTTGGGTGCCGCCGATACCTTTAGGGCAGCTGCCATTGACCAGTTGCAAATTTGGGCAGATAGGGTAGATGTTCCTATCGTTAGGCAAAATATGGGCAGTGATCCAGCTTCTGTTGCCTTTGATACCTTGAGTTCTGCCATTACCCAAGATGCCGATGTGGTCATTATTGACACTGCCGGGAGGTTGCACAATAAAGTGAATCTTATGAATGAGTTGACTAAGGTAAAAAGGGTAATGCAAAAGGTGATTGAGGGAACTCCCCATGATGTATTGTTGGTATTAGACGGTTCAACAGGACAAAATGCCTTTGAACAAGCCAAGCAGTTTACCAAGGCTACGGAAGTAACATCTTTGGCTGTCACCAAATTGGACGGAACTGCAAAAGGAGGTGTGGTCATTGGTATTTCGGATCAATTCCAAATTCCAGTAAAATATATTGGTGTGGGTGAAGGCATTGAAGATTTACAAGTTTTCAATAAGTATGAGTTTATAGATTCCTTTTTTAACGGTAACAATTGAAGATAGTCGCAACGTTTTGTTTCTTTTTCACGATGTCGATATCGTTGGCACAGATACTACACCCAAAAGCAAGCCCGGCTTCATTGATAAAGCAGGAGATAGGACTTTCAACAATTACAGTCCAATATTCCAGACCCGCTGTCCGTGGCAGAAAAATATTTGGGGAATTGGTTCCCTATGGCCGTATTTGGAGAGTTGGGGCCAATGAATCTACAAAAATCACGTTAGATTCTGATATGCAAATAATGGGAAACACACTTACTAAAGGTACCTATGCCCTCTATGCGTTTCCTGAAAAAGATATGTGGGAAATAGCATTTCATAAAAACATTACACATTGGGGAGATGGAAGGAAAAATTATAATCAGGAAGAGGATGCCTTTAGGGTTACCATAATTCCCCAAAAATCATCTTATTTCCAGGAAAATCTCTTGATTACATTTGACGAAGTTACGCACGATTCAGCTGTAATGTTATGGATTTGGGAAAATACCAAAATTATTATTCCGATTACTGTGGATACAGATTTCATAATGCAGCAACAGATTCAAGATATATTAAGTAAGAACCCAACGGCCCAATCCTATTATGAGGCTGCAAGGTACTTACAGGAGCAAGAAAAGGATTATTCTACAGCTTTGAAATATCTAAATATGGCAATTGAACTTGGGGGAGATACCTACTATTTTTACCGCGTAAAATCTTTGGTTGAGGCTGCATTGGAAAATTATGAATCGGCCATTAATTCTGCTCAAATATCTTCAGAACTTGCTGCGAAAGAGTCCAAGGATGAATTTGTAAGAATGAACCAAGGGAGCATAACTCTCTGGAAAGAATTGGTTAAAAACTAGTCTTCAAGGTAGTTCTTGTAGAGATTAGGTTCTTATACTGGTATTTAAAGTCCGTACGTTTTCAATTAATCAATAAACTTATTTTTTCCCATAGCAGGTTGTCAAAACTTGAAGGCCCGGCTACCGTTTCACCAGTGCTTTCGCCCATGCGGACAATTACCAAACCTTCACTGGGAACTACGTAGAGTTTTTGATCGTTCTTTCCAAGACCGGCAATAAGATCGTCAGGAGCATTGGGAATTAATTTTCCAGAAAATTCGAGTTCAGAGGAGGGGACTCTAAAACTATCCTTACCGTTTAGCCACCAAAAATATCCATAGGCCTTGTTATAATCTTGTGAGGTATTGGTCATTTTGTCGAAATATGAAGTATCCGAAAGGATTTGAATGTCCCCCCAACTTCCTTCGTTAAGATTTAGTAATCCAAAACGAGCCATGCTTCTCCCAGTACTGTAGAAAATATTGGTGTAGCCAATATTTAGCCATGTTCCATCCATGCCAATGGTATTTCTAAGACTAGAATTGAAATATGTGTTAAAATTATCATTTATTGCCCCTTCAACAATACTTTGCACCAAAGTATAGGCAGCATTATGGTAATACCAAAATGACCCGGGATCATTTAAAGGGGTAAGACATTCAGGATCCGTACAATTTTGATTACTTACATTATAATCCAGACCTGTGGTCATCGTTAGGTTGTGTTCTACTTTAATTTCATTCTCCTTCTCAGTAGTGAGACTAGTCCAGCCTGCTCCTAAATAGTTGGACGAACCATCTTCAATAGTTAGAAAGCCGTCCTGTTGGGCCAAACCAACTGTAAATGCAGTAAGGGTTTTTCCTACTGAATACCAAGGATAGGTACTTAAGACTCCGCCTCCATTAAAATATTTTTCAACCACAATTCGACCATCTTTTAAGATTATAAATACCTTGGTTCCTTTAGCCAATAGTAAATCGTACAAGGGTTGTTCGGCATCTTCGTTCCATCCCAATTCCTCCATAGAAATGGTTTCCCAATCCTCTGAATTCATAGCCGGAAAATAGAATGCCTCTTCTTCGGGCATTGGGGGCTCATCGTCTATGGGGTTTTCACCATCGGTAGGAATTTCTTCAATGGTCTCAATAGCGGAACAGCCAATATAGCACACTCCAACACAGATTAAAAGTAGGCTTATTAATGGTTTCATCATGTTGAGTTTTACACGTAAACCTTGACTTCTCTACTAAGTAAACGTAAAAAGATGAAAAATAGTCTTAAAAGAGCATTCTTCCTGCACCAAGTTGTACTTTTGCGGCTCAGAATAAAAACATGCGCACAAAATCACTTAAGAAGAATATAATCAACGTGGTAACTTTGGGATGTTCCAAAAACGTGTACGATTCAGAAGTACTTATGGGGCAGTTACGTGCCAATAACAAAGAAGTGGTACATGAGGGAGAGGGGAACGTGGTGGTCATAAACACCTGTGGTTTTATTGCGAATGCAAAGGAAGAGAGTGTAAATACCATTTTGGAATATGTGCAGAAGAAAGAAACAGGGGCAGTGGATAAGGTTTTTGTTACCGGATGTCTGAGTGAACGATATAAGCCAGATTTGGTCAAGGAAATTCCGGATGTGGATGATTATTTTGGTACAAGCGACCTTCCAAATTTATTGAAGGCCCTGGGAGCAGATTACAAGCATGAGTTGATAGGGGAACGTCTGACCACCACACCAAAAAATTATGCTTATCTTAAAATAGCGGAGGGATGTGACAGACCTTGCTCGTTTTGTGCAATACCTTTGATGCGCGGCAAGCATAAAAGTAAGCCCATTGAGGAATTGGTAGCTGAGTCCAATAAATTAGCTATCAAAGGAGTAAAAGAATTGGTTCTAATAGCACAAGATCTTACCTATTACGGATTGGATCTGTACAAAAAGCGAAATTTGGCGGAGTTGCTTTCCGAATTGGTGAAAGTGGAGGGGATCGAATGGATACGCTTGCACTATGCCTTTCCTACCGGTTTTCCGATGGATGTATTGCAAATAATGAAACAAGAGCCAAAGATTTGTAACTATATTGATATACCATTACAGCATATTTCGGATCCTATCCTTAAAAGTATGCGAAGAGGCACAACCCAAGTAAAGACTACAAAGTTATTGCAGGATTTCAGGGCTGCGGTACCCGAAATGACCATCCGTACCACCTTAATTGTAGGGTATCCGGGAGAAACCGAAGAGGATTTCAGTACCCTAAAGCAATGGGTGGAAGAAATGCGCTTTGAACGTTTGGGGTGTTTTACCTATAGTCATGAAGAAAATACCCATGCATACAATTTGGAAGATGACGTTCCGGAAGATGTAAAGCAACAACGGGCTTTAGAAATTATGGAATTGCAATCCCAAATTTCTTGGGAGCTCAATCAAGAGAAAGTTGGAAAAACATTTCGTTGCATCATAGATCGTAAAGAAGGACCTTATTTTGTGGGTCGTACCGAGTTTGATTCTCCTGATGTGGATAACGAGGTATTGGTTGATGCTTCCAAACATTACGTAAAAATTGGCGAATTTGTAAACCTTAAAATTATAGAAGCTGCTGATTTTGATTTGTATGGGGAGCCTATCTAGGTTTCAAAAAGGACCACTTAAAATTCAGATGCCTTAACCATGATATCGTCTTACTGAGATTAGCAACAGATTGAGTAATCTGTTAAATTCTACTAAAAAGGAGTAATTATCCTAGAATCTCATTGGACCCAAGTATTTCTGACAGTTTACCAATATATTGGACCAGTACCCAGATACTTTTCTGCGATTGGCAAGTAATAATCCTTGATTTCCTTAAGATTATAGGTTTTGTTGCTCTTGGTATAAAGGTCGTATCGGTTAAAGTCCTTTATCCATTTCAAATATTGCCGATCTGTCTCTTTGAGCAAATTGGAGTAACTTCCACCAGTGTGCCAGGGATAAAACGAGTGATACCTTATCATGACCATGCCTTCTTCCGGAATAATATTGTCCTTATGATGGGAAAGTACCCGAAACAGGTATTCATCATGCCCCCAAGCAAGCGTTAAATTATCAAGGCCACAACCTTCGTTATAGATTCCGTTTGAAGTATTATAGTCGATGTTCTTCATGTCGGAATTTAACGAATTGAACTCTGGATAAACACAAGTATCTGGTAAGCTGCACCCTACCACAAAAACATCACCTACCATTCCCCATTGTTCTGCTTGGCTTGTACCGTCTTCGTCACTTCCCCAAAGATACATAACCTTACCCAGGTCATGAATCAGTCCAACTAGTTGCATCCAGTCTGGTCTGCTATCATTTCGTATGGCTTCCGCACTCTGGATCAAATGCTGCACATTGGGCAAATCCAAATCGGGATCGCTTACATCAATTAATTTATCGAGGTGATTCATTGCATCCCAAAGATCCATGGGTTTATCAAAGGTCAAATATTTTTTATGCATTCTTTGTACATATTCAAAAGTCTGATTTGTGCGCATTTTACGGTAATGCTCGCGCACAGCAGCATTAACATCCAAATGATCATAGTTTCGAAATATTTTTTCCATATCAGACATTTCCTAGTAAAAGGTACAAAACAATTGTGAACAGAACTAAAAAGATACTAAATGACTTTGCATACTTCCAGGGCCTTAGATCCAGAATACCTGCATCCTTCATTTTAAATGGAGCATCTTTTGGTAGCAGCCAAGATGCCAAATGCATTACCATGATATTAAGTACGAATTCTATTCCCCAAATATGGACAAAGTGCAATTCCAAGGCTAGTATATAGTAGGTGGTCACATAAAACAATAAACCGAATACGAGCCCTATTTTGGCTCCGGATGATGAGACTTTTGGAAAAATAAAGCCTGCGATAATTACGCTGGCAATAGGAATAAAGAAGATTCCGTTCAACTGCTGCAACAGTTGGTACAGACCCTCCGGTGCATTTGCAACAAACGGAGCAATGGCAATAGCGAATACAGCAAGTAGGGCAGAGGTCCATTTTCCCATGGATACCAGTTTCTTTTCACTGGCATCTTTGTTAATATACCGTTGAAAGATACCGAGGCTAAAGACGGTTGCAGCACTGTTAAGTGCACTGTTAAAGGTAGTGAGGATTGCGCCCATCATAACCGCAACAAAAAAACCGGTAAGCCATTCGGGAAGAACCATTTTCACCAGTTGGGGATATACACTATCAGGGTTGTCATATAGGCTTTCCCCAAAGTAATAGAATCCAATTAATCCGGGCAGTACAATGACCAGTGGTACCAAAATTTTAAGAACTCCGGTCAATAACAATCCTTTTTGCGCTTCTTTTAAGCTAACAGCTCCCAAAACCCGTTGGATAATCGATTGGTGCATGGTCCAAAAATAAATTTGATTAATCATTAAGCCAGTAAATATTACCTCAAATGGCAGGATGGCAGATCTGGATCCTGTGCCTGTTCCCGCTTCATTACTGATTACATTGAACTTTTCCGGGCTGTTTTCGAAAACCATTTCAAACCCTTCAAATATATTACCATCTCCGATGCTCATTAAAGCCAATATCGGGACCAATAAGCCGGCAACCAATAACCCAAACCCATTAATGGTATCTGTGTAGGCCACCATTTTTAAGCCACCAAATATTGCGTAGGCTGCGCCAATGCAACCCACCACAAGGATTGTAACCCATATCCCGTCTTTCTCAGTAATGTTCAATAGGTCGGAAATTTCGAATATAGCTTCAATATTCAAGGCACCTGTGTATAAGACAATTGGAAGCAGCGTGGCTACAAAGGATATAATAAGGAGTAGTGCCACAAGTGTACGTGTAAGGCCATCAAACCGCTGTTCTAAAAACTCAGGAATTGTGGTAAGCCCCATCTTTAAATATCGAGGGGCAAAATAAAGGGCAGCTAAAACCAGCGCCAAGGCAGAGGTAACTTCCCAAGCGATAATAATGGCTCCGTTCTTATAGGCAGAGCCGTTCATACCCACCAAATGTTCTGTAGAAATATTTGTAAGTAGTAAGGAACCTGCAATCACTATTCCGGTAAGTGATCTACCTCCCAGAAAATAACCATCCTGGGTATTTAATTTATCTTTTCGCAATCGCCAGGTAGCGTAGAAGGCCACAAATCCTGTAAATAAAATAAAAGTGAGTAGGGTCATTGCTCGTAAAAATAAGAATAAATCGGTTTTGTTTTATGCGGCAACAGCCCTAACGGGTAATTGTCTTGCTATCGTTGATAATATTCGAGTTAAACTTACATGTTTACAAATTCAAATCCTGCTAAAGGAATGTTCCTGAGATCATTTTCGGTTTCATTCAGTAGAATTCCATGTTCTAAAAATGCCTTTAAGTTGGCCAACCAAAACGTCCATCCATTGCTGCAGCCGTAATGAATATTTAATTTGTTATCATCGTCTATAGGAATTTCAAATTGTTTTAGGGTCAATAAGGTAGCCTTTCCCATATCTTCTATTGTTATGGAGACTTTACAGGTTTTTGCAAAGGAGATTTCCAAATAATTTATTCCATTTGTCTGCAAAACCTTTCCTCTCTCTTGCCCATCCCAATTGTGCCATTCCCATAAATAGCTGTCCCCTGTCTGCACATTTTCTGAAGAGTCCCGCAATTTTCCATCGGTTGTCCGGTACTCGGCATTTTGCAAAAACCAGGAGGTAATACCCTCCGTGGTGGCCCAGCACCAATACAGTTTTTCCGTTGGTGTTTTAATAAAGATTTTCTTGGTAAAAGAATCAAATGTCAATTTTTTCATGTTCCAATCTTTTATCTATTTAGTTCATATTTATAAATTTCCCTACCCAGTTCTGCCAAAAAAGGGATTCCGATGGTTTCATATTCATAAGTATCATCATTAAAAACCCCATTCTTGTTAACCAAAATAGTTGCAGTAAGAAGAAATTCAATATTATTTTTGGTGTCCAATATATATGCACAATCAGTTAAAGTGCCATAGGCATAACCGACCTTATTATATATTTCTACATGCTTGGGGATATTTTCCTTCGAGTCCCCGTAGATAAAAAATTTGCCATAACTGTCATAAAATTTCTCAGGGTCGTAACCCAGATCTTTAGGCAAGGTATGCATGGCAGACAGCAAATATTCACGTTGCGACTTGTTTAAGTTAAAACGTTCTTGTTCATTAAACTTTTCAGGAAAAATAACCCGTTTTAGTAACCCATGTTGAGTCTTAATGGGATAGTAATTTTTAAAGCTAAAATCAAAAGCTTCACTTATCAGTGAATCCTCCTCGTAAAATGCTTCACCTTTTGTTATATGCTTGGCTTGCAACCTCTTTGGAGCGGAATTGACACTGGGATCTAAAGCCATGGTTGTACTATCGTTAAGATAGAGCAACAGGGGTTTTGTGGTCACCTCGTCTGCATTGGGAGTGGAAAGTCTGTGTGATATTCGTACAGGTGCCAATCCCTTGTTAATTAGACCCAGAGTGATTGCATCCTGGCCCAGAAATTCGAACAAACGATTATTTGCCATGTTATCGCTGACTACAAATATTTTCGATATATCGGCAGCAAAGGTGGTTTCCATAGAATCGCCTTCAACATAGAATTTGGAATGCAAGTTAAAATTTACGTCTTCATTAAGCTTTTCTAGGGTAAGTACAGCTATGGGAAATTTAACCGTGCTGGCAGGGTAGAAATAATTTTGATTATCAACATTATAATCAAAATCCTTAAAGAAAAGGCTATCGTTGCCACGATTGATCTGCGTATAGCGAATTTGGACTTCATAGTTGGCGACACTATCCATTACCTTTTTAATATTTTGATTTTGGGAAGCCAATACCATTTCAAGTGGGTTGTTTATAGGCGTATCAGTTTTACATGAACCCATTAGGGTTAGTAAAGCAATGGGAATTAAGTGGTAATTTTTTAAAATGGGTCTCTTATAAAATGTTGTACCAGCCAATAATTGGTGCATTAATTTTTTAGTCTTCATAGACCTCCCCCCTATGTGGTAACAAAGTATCGCGTACCTGAATCATTTCCGTTTCCTCAACCACCATGTAGGCTATACTATGCAACTCACTCAAAGCTTTGTGTCCAGTAACATCCAAACTTAATTTTTCAGTAAAAATATATTCCTTTAAATGTTTTTCGTGATGTTCGGCTGTTTTGTTTGCGGAAGGACCCCTAAAGTCCCATATTAATTTAATTTTTCTATCCACGGTAATAATTTATATTTACACGATCAAGCTTAACGCAATTAAAAATAGTAAATCTCAGGTTAAGGGTCAACTATGAACGTCCGATCTTCAACAATTGCCTTTAAATCTGTTAATCATTGTAAATATATATTGCCCACAATATTGTAATTGTTATTTTTGCGGAATGCACTTTTCGGTAAAATACAAACTAAGGACAACATATTTTTTTGCTGCTATAATGCTGTTAGGTTGTTTTGCGTCATGTGATGAATTTTTTAAGAAAAATGAAGACAAAGAACCTATAGCCAGGGTAGGGGACATTTATTAGTATAAGGAAGATGTAGCTAGTCTACTTGGGGACAACTTGTCCAAACAGGACAGTGCATCATTTGTTACCAACTATATTAACAATTGGGCATCCAAACAGTTATTACTCTCAAAGTCAAAGATTAATCTACCTGAGAGCAAATTGGCAGAATTTGAACAGTTGGTGTCCAATTATAGGACCGATCTTTATACTAGGGCCTATAAAGAGGCATTGGTCCAGCAAGCTGAAGATACCACCATTAGTTATTACCAATTATACACCTTCTACGAGAAAGAAAAGGAAAATTTCAAGCTTAAGGAAAAATTAATAAAACTGCGATTCATTGAATTGCCAATAGAGTTTTTGGATAAGAAATCGGTGACTGATAAATTGAAAAGGTTCAATGAGGAAGATGTTACTTATCTGGATTCGATAGGGGTTCAATTTAAGAAATTGAATTTTAATGATTCTATATGGATAAGGGTTTCCAGGGTTATTGGTGAAATTCCACCCCTTACCTTTGAAAACGAAAATAGATACTTAAAAAAATCACAATTTTTTGAATTGCAGGATTCATTAGGGGTATATTTGACAAAGGTTGTCGATATTTTAAACATAAATGATATTGCCCCACTTTCCTATATTGAACCCACCATTAAACAAGTTCTACTTAATAGAAGGAAACTGGAGTATATTCGGAAACTTGAAACGGAGATTATAGATGAAGCGATTAAAGAAAAAGAATTTGAAGTATATGGTCAAGACTAGTAAAGAAGTAGTGTTTCTTTCCTTTTTGTTTTTGTCAGGAATAGTATTTTCACAAGAAACCAAAGAATTACCGGATACCCAAATAGAACCTGAGGACCACACGGTTGAAGCCGATATGGGGATAAAAAAAGATTCTACAGAAGGTTTCAAAAAAATAAAGTTGGATGGGATAGCCTCAGTAGTGGGCGATTATGTGATCTTAGATTCTGATATTGAAAAAACATTGATCGACCTTAGAAGTCAAGGAGCATCCACTGAGGATATTACCAGATGTGGACTTTTGGGAAAACTTATGGAAGATCGTCTTTATGCACATCAAGCAGTACAGGACAGCATTCTGGTATCCGATGATGAGGTAAATGCAACAAGTGATAGGCAAATGCAATCCTTGATCGCCCAAGTAGGTTCACTTGAAAAAGTGCTAAAATTTTATAAAAAGGAGGACGAGACTAGTTTTAGGGAAGAGCTCTATGAAATCAACAAACTACGCATGTTATCTGAAAAGATGCAGCAAAAAATTGTTGGAGAAATAGAAATAACCCCTGAGGAAGTACGACAGTTTTTCAATAAGATACCAAATGATGAACGACCTGTTTTTGGTGCAGAATTGGAGATTTCACAAATTGTGAAAGAGCCAAAGGCGCCAGAAGAGGAGAAGCAAAAAGTCATAGATAAGTTAAATGGCATCAAAGCTGATATTGAGGAGAACGGTGCCAGTTTCAGTGTAAAAGCCATATTGTACTCCCAAGATCCCGGTTCCAAATCCAAAGGGGGTTTTTATAGCATCACAAGGGAAACAGGTTTTGTAAAGGAATTTAAGGATGTGGCCTTTAGTTTGCAGGAAGGTGAGGTCTCAGAACCATTTGAGACCGTTTTTGGTTATCATATCATTTTTGTTGAAAAAATACGGGGGCAGGAACTCGATATGCGACATATTTTGATATCACCTGAGATTCCGCAATCTGCGCTGAATGAGGCTAAGTCAGAACTTGATAGTATACGACGTAAGGTGTTGGATGGTGAGTTTACCTTTGCCGAAGCAGCCCTAAATTTTTCAGATGAGAAGGAAACCAAGTTTGATGGTGGATTATTGCGAAACCCAACTAATTTTGATTCCCGATTTGAACTTACTAAAATGGACCCAACGCTTTATAATCAAGTTAGGGATTTAAAGGACAACGAAATTTCCCAACCTTTACTTGAAGAGGATCCAAGAGGGGGTGGGCCTAAATACAAAATATTGAATATCACCAATAGGTATGATGAACATATAGCTATTTTTGCCAAGGATTACATTAAGATTCAGGAACTTGCTCTTCTGGAAAAACAATTTGAGGCTATTAAAAAGTGGATGGACGAACATATTGAGGATACATATATAAGTGTCAACACTTCTAACAGGGAATGTGATTTCGCGAACAATTGGGTAAAGGAATAGTTAGATGTCAGATGTTGCCGCTATTAAAAATTTGGTAGAAAAACACATCACTTTAAAGCAAGAAATTGCCAAAGTGATTGTGGGGCAAGATGCTGTAATAGATCTAATCCTTTTGTCTATATATACAGGCGGACACTCATTGTTGATCGGCGTGCCTGGTTTGGCTAAAACTCTTATGGTAAATACCATTGCACAGGCGTTGGGGCTTGATTTTAAGCGAATACAGTTTACCCCGGATTTAATGCCAAGTGATATATTGGGGAGCGAAGTTTTGGACCAAAACCGAAATTTCAAGTTCATTAAAGGACCTATTTTTGCAAATATCATATTGGCAGATGAGATTAATCGTACCCCTCCCAAAACCCAGGCAGCACTTTTGGAAGCCATGCAAGAGCGAGCGGTTACCATTGCTGGACATAGTCACAAATTGGCGTTACCATATTTTGTTTTGGCTACTCAAAATCCTATAGAACAGGAAGGTACATATCCATTACCGGAGGCACAGTTAGACCGTTTTATGTTTGCCA
>CAXMOE010000018.1:21281-25443 GCA_964194835.1 uncultured Flavobacteriaceae bacterium
TGAATTGCAATACCCGTCACCTGAAGAAGAAGTTCTCATTGTAAAGTCAACAACTTCCGATATCACTATCGAAATAAATGCACTGTTCAGTGACAAAGAGATATTGGAGATACAACATTTGGTTCGTAGGGTACCTGTACCCGAAAATGTGGTGGAATATGCGGTAAAATTGGTGAACAGCACACGGCCCACTTTAGATTCATCTTCTGATTATGTAAAACAGTATATCGAATGGGGAGCAGGACCAAGGGCATCTCAAAATTTAATTTTGGGAGCTAAGGCAAATGCCGCTATTCATGGCAAATTCTCACCTGACATTGAGGATGTCAAAGCGGTGGCCATGGGTATTCTTCGACATAGAATCATAAAAAATTATAAAGCGGAAGCTGAAGGTATTTCTGAGGAGGATATTATTAAAAAATTATTGTAGTCCGCAAGTTTGCCAAAAACGGGCCGTAATAATGTATTGATCTTACTTATTTTACGTATTTATTCCAATCTATTTTCACAATTCCTGAAAATTGCGCTAATCGTAGATTAAAAATTTTATTTGCGCTTGGTATTTTACTAATTTTGGTAAATTGTAACAACTAATTAAAATAACCACGGATGGCATTTGATATCGACATGATTAAAGGGTTGTATAACCATATGGTTGAACGAGTGGATAAAGCTCGCCAAATAGTTGGCAGACCACTTACCCTTTCAGAGAAAATTTTATATTCTCACTTGTGGGAGGCAACTCCCAACAAGGAATTTATAAGAGGAAAGGATTATGTTGATTTTGCTCCGGATCGTATTGCTTGCCAAGATGCAACCGCGCAAATGGCATTGTTACAGTTTATGCAGGCTGGAAAGGCAAAAGTGGCGGTACCTACAACAGTGCACTGTGATCATTTGATACAAGCAAAAAGTGGTGCTACAATAGATTTAAAGACTGCCAATAGTACAAGTGCCGAAGTTTTTGATTTTCTGGAATCGGTATCTAACAAATACGGAATTGGCTTTTGGAAACCAGGGGCAGGTATAATACATCAAGTGGTTTTGGAAAATTATGCATTTCCTGGAGGAATGATGATTGGCACAGATTCACATACGGTCAATGCCGGTGGTTTGGGAATGGTGGCTATAGGTGTTGGAGGAGCAGATGCCGTGGATGTAATGGCGGGTATGGCATGGGAATTAAAGTTCCCAAAATTGATTGGGGTTAAATTAACAGGAAATATTTCGGGATGGACCTCAGCAAAGGATGTTATTTTAAAAGTGGCCGGTATCTTGACAGTTAAAGGGGGGACCGGTGCTATAGTTGAATATTTTGGTGAAGGGGCAAAGAACCTTTCCTGTACAGGCAAGGGAACCATTTGTAATATGGGTGCCGAAGTTGGTGCAACTACCTCTACTTTTGGTTATGATGATTCTATGGAGCGCTATTTGAGAGCGACCGACCGAAATGATGTAGCCGACGCCGCTAATGAGGTAAAAGACTATCTAACCGCTGATCCGGAGGTCTATGCTGATCCAGCAACCTATTTTGATCAGGTGATAGAGATTAATTTGGATGAACTTAGACCGCATTTGAACGGTCCGTTCACACCGGATCTTGCTACTCCGGTTGGTGAACTGGGTGTAAAAGCAAAAGAGAACAATTGGCCCATTAAGGTAGATTGGGGCTTAATAGGCTCATGTACCAACTCTTCCTATGAAGATTTGACTCGTGCAGCTTCAATAGCAAAACAAGCACTTACAAAAAAGATAAAGCCTAAATCAGATTTTGGAATTAATCCAGGGTCAGAACAAATTAGATATACAGCTGAACGCGATGGACTTCTTCAGATTTTCGAGGATTTGGGTGCCACCGTATTTACAAACGCCTGTGGGCCTTGTATTGGACAATGGGATAGAAGTGATCTAAAAGGCGACGAAAAGAACACCATTGTGCACTCTTTTAATCGTAATTTTTCGAAAAGAGCGGACGGAAATCCAAATACACACGCATTTGTTGGTTCGCCCGAAATGGTAGCAGCAATAGCTATATCTGGAAAATTGGATTTCGATCCAATGAACGATACCTTGATCAATGAAGATGGTGAAGAAATAAAACTGGATGAACCCTTAGGAATAGAACTTCCAATCCAAGGTTTTGAAGTAGAGGATGCCGGTTATTTGGAACCAGATGAAGATGGATCGGGTGTAGTCGTAAGGGTTGATACAAAATCGGAAAGATTACAGCTTTTGGATCCATTTGAGCCCATAACTGCGGATAGCTTGCAAGGAGTTAAATTACTAATCAAGGCATTTGGTAAATGTACTACTGATCATATTTCCATGGCAGGTCCTTGGTTGCGTTTTCGTGGACACTTGGACAATATTGCCAACAATACCTTGATTGGCGCGGTAAACGCCTTTAACAAGAAGACCAATTTTGTTAAAAGCCAGCTTACTGGAGAATACGGTGGGGTACCCGATGTACAGAGAACATATAAGGCTGCTGGTATTAAGACAATTGTAGTGGGCGATCATAATTATGGAGAAGGATCATCCCGTGAGCATGCAGCAATGCAGCCAAGACATTTGGGGGTTGCAGCAGTATTGGTAAAATCGTTTGCGCGTATTCATGAGACCAACCTTAAAAAACAGGGCATGTTGGGACTAACATTTGCAAATGAAAATGACTATGATCTAATTCAGGAAGATGATACAATTAACTTTTTGGATATCAATGAATTTGCACCTGAGAAACAATTGACATTGGAATTGGTACATGCAGATGGCAGTAAAGAAGTGATTAAGGTAAACCATACCTATAACCAATCGCAAATACATTGGTACAATGAAGGTTCTGCGCTGAACGTTATCAAAAAGGAAAACCTAACATAAAATAAGTGCTTAATTAATTTATAAGAACTCCTGATATTCTTCGGGAGTTTTTTAGTTTTGAACAAATCATTATGAAATGAAGATCAGTAAAAAAACAGTCCTTAATATTTTACTTTTTGTTTTTATACTGTCTTTTTTTGTAACGCCCGTGGGGTATTATGGAAAGATTTGGTTGAACAGGATATTTTCGTTTAGCCCAGCGGTCATTGAACAAAAAGACCAAGAACAGATTACCGACTACGATTGGAAATTAAAGGATGCCAATTGGAATTTTTTCAGTTTTGAAAAGTCCAAGGGAAGCGTGGTATTTATTAATCTTTGGGCATCATGGCGGCTACCTTGTACTGCGGAATTACAAAGTATTCAGAAACTATATAATGTCTATAAGAATAAAATGGATTTTTATATTATTACCAACGAAGAAAGGCCTCCGGTTGAGGCTTTTATGGAGGAACATGGATTTACTTTTCCAGTAACCTATCTTATCATTGGTGAGAAAATGCCAATTAGTAACGAGAAAGTGCCATCTTCATATCTAATCGACAAGAAAGGGAATATTGTTGTGCACAAAAGCGGAATTGCTAATTGGAACAGTAGCAAGGTACATCGATTGTTGAACGAATTGCTGGAATAATAGGATCATGAAACTTGGTAAAAAACAGATTGTTAATGGCATCATTATCGTGGGTGTAATCTTGTTATTGTTTACTCCAATAGGTTTTCGGGTTAAAGTGTATGTCAGCAGATTGCTTTCAACTGGGGCTGCAATAGTAAAAGCTGAAATACAGGTTCCGTTGGATACCTATCAATGGGAATTGGTGGATTTGGAAGGTAACAGCCTTGATTTTGAAAAAGAGCAAGGAAACGTAGTACTTGTCAATTTTTGGGCCACATGGTGTGCCCCTTGTATTGCTGAGATGCCAAGTTTGCAAAAATTGTATGATGATTACGGGGATAAAGTCACTTTTATTTTGGTAGCACAAGATGAATATGAAAAAGTAACTCGTTTTTTACAACAAAAAAATTATAATCTACCTGTTTATTATTCCAAGTCAGATGAACCCAAGGTTTTGGAATCTAAACTGCTTCCTACTACATATGTGATTAGCAAAAAAGGGAACATTATTGTTGCAGAAACCGGAGCTGCAGATTGGAACAGTTCTAAAACTAGGTCATTATTGGATAATTTACTTAAAGAGTAACTTGCAATTAAACCCTTTTCTTTTTGAAGTATTTGAATGGAATAAAGAGCATTCCGAAACATTCCCCATCTTCTTTTCCCAAA
>CAXMOE010000019.1:0-24343 GCA_964194835.1 uncultured Flavobacteriaceae bacterium
GAAATACGAAAAAGACGAAAATTTGGGCAAATACATCATAGTAAATCATTATAAAGATGCGATTCAAGGACCCAACGAAAAACATATTGGTTTGTTGCCCCGCATGTGGAGTGAACAACATGCCGAAAATTATATGAAATATTTTGGAGGCTTGGATTTTAAAATGACAGAATCGAATGATGAACTGAAAAAAGCAGTGGCACAATTGAAAGCCGGATACGCAGCAGGGGAAATTGATGAAGAACAGTATATAGAATTTCTAAGAAGGTTCAACGATTATTTGGAAGTCGAACCCCCTACTCTGGGGCAGAATTTGAACTACATGTTGGATTTTCAATTTGGATATATGTATTGGAGATACTTTATGTGGAATTATGTAGGAAAGCAAAATGACGTACAAGGTAGATACAATAATAATGGCAATTGGCTCAGTGGTATTGGTTTTATTGATAACATGCGATTAGGCAGTCAGGAAAACCTTCCTAGTGACGTTAAAAACAATAAAGGAAGAAACACCTATTTCTTTCTACCGCTGATTCTGGGAATTATAGGCCTTATTTTCCAAATTTCAAGAAATCCTAAGCAGTTTTGGGTGTTATTTGTATTCTTTATGTTTACAGGGATAGCGATACAATTTTATACCAACCCCCATATCTTTCAACCCCGAGAAAGGGATTATTCCCTAGTTGGGTCGTTCTATATATTTGCGATATGGATAGGTCTTGGGGTTTACGGTTTATTTGATGAATTTAGAAAATTGATATCGCCCAAAGTATTGGCACCAGCTTTAACAGTGATCTGCTTATTATCGGTCCCTGGCGTCATGGCCTATCAAAATTGGGACGACCATGACAGGTCAAACCGATATACGGCTCGATCCACGGCCAAGGCATATTTGGATTCTGCACAAAAAAATGCCGGCGCTATGCTTTTCACAATTGGGGACAATGATACATTCCCTCTTTGGTACATCCAAGAAATTGAAGGGTACCGAACAGATATTCGAATTATAAACACCAGCCTTTTCGCTACAGATTGGTACATAGACCAAATGAAAAAAAAGGCATATGAAAGCAATCCTATTCCTTCCCAACTCACCCATGAATTGTACCGATGGGGCTCAAGGGACGCCATTTACTATCAAGGCATTACTGAAAATAGATGGGATATTAAAGATTTTATGAATTGGGTGGGAAGCGACAAACCACAGACCAAGTTTAAGCATTTACTTCAAAAACAAGGGGCAGATCTTCGTGATTATTCTGACAGCAATTTGGATATTGTTTACTACCCGACCAATAAAGTTCGAATTCCAGTAAACAAGAAAAATGTTTTGGAAAGTGGTTTGGTGAAGGAGAAAGACAGCGCTTTGATAGTGGATTATATTGACATTGATTTACCTCAGGGCGCTCTGCCCAAAAACAGGATTATGATGTTGGACATTATTGCCAATAACGATTGGAAACGTCCAATATATTTTTCAGGGGGAAGTTTCGATAAAGCGGAATACATATGGATGAAAGATTATCTACAGTTGGATGGTCTGACCTATAAATTGGTGCCTATTAAGACCAAAAACAGAAGTTCTTATGAAATGGGAAGAATAGATACAGACCTGATGTATGATATTGTTATGCAATGGGAATGGGGCAATTCTGGAAGTGAAGACATATACCATGATCCTCAAACAAGGACCCAGGGTTTATCTTTCCGCGGGAATCTGGCACGTTTGACCGAGACCTTGATCAGTGAAAATAAAATTGACAAGGCCAAGAATATCATTAATATGGCCATGAAAAATATGCCTGTGGATTATTATGGCTTTTATGCCTTCGTTGAGCCATTTGTAGATGGCTATTACAAAGTAGGTGAAACCAATAAGGGCAGAGATTTGTTCCAAAAACTTAAAAAAGTATATCAAGAACGCTTGGAGTATTATGCCGGGATTCCTTTGGATGAGCAATATGAACGCATTGATGATATAATTGGGGATATGGAAGGATACCGACGAAACATCGATATTTTAATAGAAAACAAGGACAGGGAGATTGCGGAAAAGGAAACCTTGATATTTAATGAATATATAGATAAGTTCAGTCATTTTGTTGGAGATAGTACCGATCTTTTGTCTGAGGAACCTATTTTGGACAATCCGGACGTTCAAAATTCCTTAGAAATTGATACTATTTCCAAAGAAGATTCTGACAGCATAAAAGTTTTGGAGGAATAGGGAATAAAGAACTTATTAAAGTTCCAATATTTTTCCTAAACGTATTCGTTAAGTATACCTATTAACGTATTGGCATCTTGTTCGCCACTTTGGCGCCATACCATTTCACCTTTTTTATAAATCATTAAAGTTGGCAATCCTTTTACCCTGAGGGCTTCAGAAAGCTCTTTGTTTTTGTCTACATCAATTTTAATCACTTTGCCCTTATCTCCCAAGGCGGCAGCAACATCTCTTAACACTGGGTGCATAGCTGTAGATTGTTCGTTCCATTCAGCATAGAAATCCAGCAATACAGGAATATTTAAATCTATTAGTTCACCAAATTTAGACATACATAAATCATTGCGTTATAAATCAAATGTAAGAAAAAATGTTAAAACACTAACGATAGACCAATTATTGTACTATTCCAACATATAAAATCATGTAATAGAACTCTTTTTTAAGGTAATCACAGTGATTTCCGGCCAAATACCCACTCGTCCGGGATATCCTAGAAATCCGAAACCTCTGTTAACATTAATGTATTGTCCCATCTCCTTATAAATACCAGCCCAATACTTATAACGCCATTTCACAGGACTCCACTTTATCCATCCTGGGATTTCAATCCCAAACTGCATCCCGTGGGTATGCCCGCTCAGAGTGAGATGATAATGGTACTCATCCTGGATCACCTTATCTTCCCAATGCGATGGATCATGACTTAATAATATCTTAAAATCGTCCTTGGAGATAGAAGATGAGGCTCTCTTTAGATCTCCTGCTTTTTTGAAACCTCCTCTTCCCCAATTTTCAACTCCAATAAGGGCTATTTTATCCTCTCCTTTTTGCAAATAACGGCTTTCATTCAATAACAGATCAAACCCTATTTCCTTTTGAAGGTTTTTAAGTTCCTCAAGATTATCCCTTTTTAATTCCTCGGTCTCCCATGCCACATAATCTCCATAATCGTGGTTTCCCAAAATGGAAAACTTACCATCCTTTGCATTTAGTTTTGAAAACAGATCCTTCCAAGGATGCATCTCCTCTGCCTTGTTATTCACCAAGTCCCCAGTAAATAGAATAGTATCGCTTTTTTGCTCATTAATCAAATCAATGGCATATTCAATTTTATTCCTATTATCAAAACTACCGCTATGGATATCGGAAATTTGAGTAATCTGATACCCATCAAATCCATCAGGAAGGTCATCAAATTCCAAATTGTATTTTAAAACTTTAAAATTGTATTTTCCCGAATACATTCCATAGAGTAATGCGCTAAATGGTAGTGCAGCTATTCCAAGTGCCAAGGTGCTTAGGAATCTCCTTCTAGTTGGGATATTAAATTCTTTTGAGGTCCCAACCAGTTTTTGATAGCCTGCTGAAAGTAGTCGAAATAGGTCCTCTGAGAATAAAAAAAGAATAGTTATGATTTGAAACACCAATATGGCCATTAAAAATCCAAAGGCATAACTCTTTGGGCGGCTCAATACTCTACCCGGCAATTCACCATAAGTAAATTGATAGATGAAATTACCGATTATAAAAACCGAAATCACCAGATATATCCAATATATCCATTGATGTCTGGTCACTGTTTTTAATGCCTGGAAGCTGTAGAAACAAAGAATGGAACAAACGATTATAAATATTATCCAACGTAACATATCCTGTTTTTTGTAAAGATATTTCTTTAGAGTGTTAGCATACTCTATTTTACCCTTTATTTAACTACTTTCAAGATATCCTGTATTGTTTTTGTATCGGTAATTGCAACTTTATCCTCCCTAAAAAAAGACAAGGTATTCATAGAAAGTTCAGGGCTGTTTTCAAGTTTGGTCCTAAATTTTATTCCCGACATATGTATCGCCTTAAACTTGCTGTCCTTAAAATATTGAGCATTAATTTCACGAACACCTCCCCCGGGAAGAAGTGTACATTTTGATGTCTTCTTTTGAAGGTCCAATAAAAGTGACATTCCTTCCAAAGCGGATTTTTGCTGTCCAGAGGTCAAGATATAATCTACTTCCAAATCCTCCAATTGCTTTAACGCCTTAAAAGGGTTCCCAACCAAATCGAAGGCACGATGGAAGGTGAATTTTAAATAGCCAGCCATATCCATCAACTCCTTGGTACGCTCAATGTCCAACGTAAAATCTTTGTGTAAAACTCCAGATACAATTCCATCAACTCCCAATTCAACACAAAGTTCAATATCTCTTTTCATGACCTCGAACTCCGTATCCGAATAAATGAAGTCACCACTACGTGGACGAATGAGCACATGAATTGGAATGGAAAGAGCTTCCTTCACACTTTTAAGCAGCCCATAAGAAGGGGTAATACCCCCAGTGCCCAATTCCATACATAGTTCAATTCTATCTGCTCCTGCTTTTTCTGCATTTAAGGCAGATTCTAATGAATTGGCACATACTTCTACAATCATATTGCCTATATTTAAAACCAAATAAAAATAAGCAACCCAACATCATGAAACGAAGAAAGTTCCTTAAAAATTCCACATTAAGTACAGCTGGATTGATTTCAGCGCCTTTATTGGCTTCATCCCAAGATAAAAACAACCAATATATCGCACAATTAGAAAATGCACCTACTATAAAGCCAATTGTAATCTGTACTTGGAATTTCATGAATGCTACAGCAAAGGCCTGGGAAGTATTAAGTAGAGGCGGAAATTCCTTGGATGCTGTGGAACAAGGTGTCATGGTAGAAGAGGCAGACGTAGAAAACCAGACAGTAGGAAAAGGAGGAAGACCCGATAGGGACGGCAATGTTACCCTGGATTCCTGTATCATGGATAAGGATGGAAATTGTGGCTCGGTGATATACTTACAAAACATTACACATGCTGTTTCCGTTGCTAGAAAGGTAATGGAAGATACCCCACATGTAATGCTGGCCGGTGCGGGCGCAGCTCAGTTCGCCCATGAAAAGGGGTTTGTTAAAGAGAATTTATTAACTGATAAATCCAAACAGGAATGGTTGGAATGGAAAAAGACCTCCAAATACCAACCTATCATTAATATTGAAAACCACGATACCATTGGCATGTTGGCCATCGATAATAATGGGGATATTTCTGGTGCTTGTACTACTAGTGGGATGGCCTACAAGATTGGTGGACGTGTTGGCGATTCACCAATTATCGGAGCCGGATTATTTGTAGATAATGAAATTGGGGGTGCCACAGCAACCGGTGTTGGGGAGGAAGTGGTGCGAACTGTAGGTAGTTTTTTAATTGTAGAATTAATGAGACAAGGAAAGTCACCCCAAGAGGCCTGTGAAGAAGGGGTTAAACGCATTATGGCCAAAAATAAGGGTCGAAAAGATTTTCAAATTGGTTTTATCGCCATCAATAAAAAAGGAGATACAGGCGGCTATTGCATCCACTCAGGATTTAGCTATAGGATGTATTCTCCTTCGGGCCATGTTAATCATCCCACCAAAGCCTTTATTACCTCTCAATAGCTTTCGAAAAGAAGATAATCTTTGTAGCTTTGGAAACCAACAATTTCAACTAAAATGGCCGAACAGAAACGACTTTTTTTACTAGATGCCTTTGCATTGATTTTTCGTGGTTATTATGCCTTGATAAAAAATCCAAGAATAAATTCAAAGGGCATGGACACCTCAGCAGTCCTAGGGTTTGTGAATTCTCTTTTTGATGTTATTAAAAGGGAAAAGCCAGACCATCTCGCTGTTTGTTTTGATAAAGGGGGTAGTGTACAACGCACCGAAATGTTTGCGGAATATAAGGCCAACCGTGACGAGACCCCGGATGCAATACGTCTTGCTGTTCCTATTATTCAAGAAATTCTAAAGGCTATGCACATTCCAGTGGTCGAACTTCCTGGATGGGAGGCAGATGACATTATCGGGACATTGGCCAAGCAAGCGGAAAAAGAGAATTACAAAGTTTTTATGGTAACCCCAGATAAGGATTTTGGACAATTGGTTTCCGAGAATATCTTTATGTACCGCCCTGCAAGAATGGGCAACGGTATTGAGATATGGGGAATACCAGAGATTCAAAAACGATTTGGTGTGAAAAGACCGGAACAGGTAATCGATTATTTGGGCATGATGGGAGATGCAAGTGATAATATACCCGGTCTCCCTGGTGTAGGTGATAAAACCGCAAAGAAGTTTATCGAGGAGTTTGGTTCAATGGAAGAACTTTTGGCCAACACAGATAAGCTAAAAGGTAAAATGAGGGAAAAGGTTGAGGAAAATGCAGAATTAGGGATATTGTCAAAAAAACTGGCGGCCATTTGCTTAAGTTGCGACGTTACCTTTAATGCGGAAGACTACGAACTTTCTGTACCGGATGGTGAAAAAGTGCAGCAAATTTTTGAAGATCTTGAATTCCGGAGATTAAAGGATCAGTTTCTTAAACTGTTCTCCAGCGAAAATAATGAAGCCACTGCCAAAGAGACAAGCAACACAACATCCAAACCGCAGGCCAGTGAGGCTGGAGGAGGACAGTTTTCCTTATTTGGAAATGATGGACAGGTAACTTCCGGCACCTTAAAAGCAGTATCAGGCAGAAATACCATAGATGCTGTCCCTCATGTGTATCAAAGCATTTCTCAGGGAATGGCAATGAATCTTTTTATTCAAAAACTGATGCTACAAACTTCGGTTTGTTTTGATACGGAAACAACCTCTTTAAATCCGCTTACTGCAGAACTGGTAGGCATTGCCTTTAGTTGGGAACCTACCAAGGGGTTCTATATTCCATTTCCTGATGACCGCGATGAGGCACAAAACATTGTTGAACAACTACGTCCATTTTTTGAAGCAGAACACATAGAAAAAATTGGACAAAATTTAAAATACGATATTAAGGTTCTCCATAAATATGATGTAATCATTAAGGGAAAATGTTTCGACACCATGTTGGCGCACTACCTTATTAATCCCGATATGAGACATAATATGGATGTGCTTTCGGAAGCCTATCTGAACTATACCCCTATATCCATTACAGATCTCATTGGAAAAAAAGGAAAAAATCAGTTATCAATGCGGGAAGTTCCGTTGCTGCAACAAACCGAATATGCCGTAGAAGATGCTGACATTACTTTTCAACTGGCGCAGCATTTTAGGCCAGAACTGGAACAGGCCAAAACCGAAAAATTATTCGAAGACATTGAAATTCCTCTACTTCATGTTTTGGCCAACATGGAATTGGAAGGTATTAATCTCGACAAGACATTTCTACAATCACTCTCCACTGACTTAAACAATGATATTAGAGATCTTGTAACAAAAATTTATGAGCAGGCAGGCGAGGAATTCAATATTGCCTCTCCCAAACAGTTGGGCGAAATACTTTTTAACAAACTAAAACTGGTAGATAAACCTAAAAAAACCAAAACAGGGCAGTTTTCAACAGCAGAGGATGTACTTTCCTATCTCGCCAAGGATCATGAGATCATAAAAAATGTCCTGGATTACCGAGGGCTTGCCAAATTAAAGAGCACCTATGTGGATGCCCTCCCGGAACAGGTGGAAGAAACAACTGGAAGAGTTCATACCGATTATATGCAGACGGTGGCGGCCACAGGAAGGTTAAGCAGTAACAATCCAAATTTACAAAATATCCCTATTCGCACGGAACGTGGACGGCAGGTACGTAAAGCTTTTGTACCCAAGAATGAGGAATATGTGCTTTTGGCAGCAGATTACTCTCAAATAGAATTGCGCATCATTGCGGCTTTAAGTGAAGAGACTACGATGATCGAAGCATTTAAGAACGGAGAGGACATTCATGCATCAACTGCCTCCAAAGTTTTTAACATTCCTTTGAAGGATGTGACCAGAGAACAGCGGAGCAACGCCAAGACGGTAAATTTCGGAATAATATACGGGGTATCCGCATTTGGTCTCAGTAACCAAACAGATCTATCACGTGCAGAATCCAAGGAATTGATAGATACCTATTATAAAACATATCCCAAATTGCGTAATTATATCAGTGAACAGATAGATTTTGCCCGTGATAATGGATATGTACAGACTGTTCTTGGTAGACGCCGGTACTTAAAAGATATTAATGCAGGGAATGCGATTGTACGTGGTGCTGCAGAACGTAACGCCGTAAACGCCCCCATACAGGGAAGTGCAGCTGATATTATAAAAATTGCTATGATCAATATATATAATAAACTAAAAGAAGGCAATTTTAAAACCAAAATGCTCTTACAAGTGCACGATGAATTGGTATTTGATGTCTATAAACCCGAATTGGAACAACTGAAGAGTCTGATTAAGAATGAAATGGAACAGGCGTTTCCCTTATCTGTTCCCTTAGTTGTGGAACTGGGTACTGGTGACAATTGGTTGGAGGCACATTAACTATTCCCAAACTCTGGAAAACAAAAAACCCCTTTTAATTGATAAAGGGGTTTTTTGTTTAAATTATTCTATAGTTAATCCCTTTGAAACACTATATCTGCGCCTGTGAAATTCTCTTCTTCGAAATCTTCCCCTGCTACTGTTAAGGTGTCACCATTTAATTGGATAGTCGTGGTATCTTCCAATCCACTTGAATCAGTAATTGTCAAATGATCACCCTCCAAACTCCAACTTACAGTTTCGGTTTCAAAAGTATCCGGGCATGGAATTAATGACCCGCCGCCAGTATTGTTTATATCAATATCACCTGCTGCTGACCTGGTTGTTAGGGTTCCGTCTGCATTAAAGGTAAGTGTAATCAATTCGCATTGAAGGGCCATAAAAACATCCAAGATATCCTTTGCCAATAATAATTCGTCTGGTGCTGTTGCTTCATTTATAATCGAAAGTTGGGACAACTCCCAAGTACCAACTATAGAATCTTCATCGGAGCCGCCATCTCCGTTATCATCCGAAGAGCAGGAAAAAGTTAAAGCCGCCGCAAAAAAAAGTACTAATAGGTTTCGTGTCATCATATTTGGGTTTATAGTATATTATTATGGGCAAAACGTGAAATAATCACATATATTATATGCTTCAATGTATAATTAACTAAAGAACAAACCGGTATGTAGCTTTTAAAAGAAAGATATTCTTTGGTTGCTCTTCTCCGTAAACACTATTCCCCAAACTTTTAAAAAGTCCCTCATCAGGGTTTCCCGATTGTGATAAGTCCTGGGACCATACCAGAAAAATCTCAGAACCCGGAATATATTCCCATCGTATAACCAAGTTAGACCTGAACTGAACAAAAGAGAAATCAGGGTCATCAAAACTAAAATCCGTATTTCCATCCAAATTTTCATCAATGGAATAAATATCTTGATCCAATGAAATTTGATTGTCGGTATATGTTATAAATCGATCATTAAAATTTTTAGCCATAGCATTGGTGATCTCCTTAAAATTGGAATATCTACCCCTTGAGATAAAGGGTTGTCCCCAATACTGTATGCTAAGGTTTGGATTTAATGTATAATTAATTCTTAGGGACATACTTAACGTATGTTGTTCTATTTCTCCATTTAGATATTTTGTATCCCCATTAAGATCTATATTATCTATGAATTGGAGCTTGTCGTTGTTAATTCCGTATTCAGGAAAAGCGGAAATACGAAGCGAATTAATAGGCTGATAGGTAACACCGAATTCTACACCGTAAGAATTGTACGAATCATCAGTACCCTTTCTTCCGTTGTGAAAAGCACTAAACCTTACTTTTTTTCTACTATCGGTTTGAATACCGTTCCAAAAACTAATCTCAGTCGATTGTCGTAATCTAGGTCCACCTCTTAGTGCAAAATTGGAATACTGTATAGGTTCATAATTAAACCCAGCATTTGCAAACCAATTATTTTTAAAGTTTGCCCAAGAGTTTGTGTTAAACTTCAAACTGTTATGATTACCCCCAAAATCCCAAACACTCCAATGGTTATAATTCAACCCTAACCTTCTAAACGTATTGTCAGGTTTTAATGTTCTATACCCTATCCATGTATAGTGCCGGATGTCATCTGCCTGTCTCTGAAATCCAAGGTCATTCAATTCCAGTTCAGGAGATCGCCAAGTAGCCCCAGTTTCAAATTTCCAATGCCCATCACCAACTTTTCCAAGTTGCAAGTTTCCGCTTGTTCCAGTAAGAGAGGTCCTATTGGGGTCGACCAATATGTGATCTGCACCAATGCGTTGAAACAAATGAGTAATGGATTCTTGAGTGTTTAGAATGGCCTCAGCGCTTCCATTCACATGGCTCACTATGAAATTACCTCCTACATACCAATCCCGGTCATTCCATTGGTGCTTGAAATCCAATCCCCCAGTATAGGCCGATTTATGTAAGAAATCCAATTCAGTAGTAAGGTTGGCTCTATTGGTTGCGGTAAATATACCTCCAACGAAGGTGTTTTTTTCGTTAAAATCTTTTTGCAATCGACCTACAAAATAATTGGTCAAAGGCTCCACGACTTCTTTTCTACGATCTCCATTGTCATCTATGGTAGCATATTTTTTTGCCGTTACACTTTCCAATACACCAATAGACCATCCATTTTTAGTTTTACCACTGAATTTGGCAGCTCCAAGTATTGCAGTGTTCTCGGGTTGATCTACAAACTCGGTGTCTGTTATATCTGGATAACCTTGGGGACTGCGGCCAATACGTCGAGAGTAGAACAGATTGTCAGATCCAAAAGTATTGCCAGCTTGTGATCTAGAAATCCTATAATCAAAAATATTTTTGTTTTCCACAAAAAAGGGCCGTTGTTCCTTAAAGAAAATCTGAAACCCATCTAAAGAAATTGCCGAAGGATCTGCTTCTACCTGGCCAAAATCCGGATTAATTGTTAGGTCTAAGGTTAAATCATTTGTGATTCCAATTTTTGCATCCAAACCTCCTGTTAAGGCTCCATCATTACCATCCAAAAATGGATTTCCAGGCTCTGCTTTATAACTTTCCGATTTTGCAACAGTATAAGGTTGTATTTCCAACTGCTTTTGGGATTCCAGATCGGATAATCCCTTAAGTTCGCCAAATTCGCTTACCCAACCTGGAGAATCTTGAGGTATACGCTGCCATATGGAACGCTCTTCTTCCCGAAAAAAGCGGCGGTTTGATTGTAACCCCCAAATTTGTTCTTTGGAGTTTCCAAATTTTAATTGACTAAAGGGAATTTTCAACTCTGCTGTCCATCCTTTCTCATCTACATTTGTTTTTGCATACCAAACGGGACTCCAACTTTTATCCCAATTGCCACCATTTTCGGAAATTAACTCATCCCCCTTTACTCCAGCCGCGGTGATTGCAAAATTGAATGCGGTGCGTTTATCATGATAACTATCAATATTAAACTCGACCCAATCGCCTTCAAAACCATCTCGACGTGAAAGTCGCTTTACAATTTTATCTGGCTCATCATCAAAGCAACGAACACCTATGTACAGGAAATTTTTATCGTATACTATTTTAAATTTGGTTTGATAACTAGGTAGCGTATTCTCATCTGGTTGATTTTCTATATAGTCCCCTGTCCACTCCACAATATTCCACGAAGCATCATCCAACAGCCCGTCTACTATAGGGGGTTTGTTTTCTCCTAAAAATTTAGTGGTATACACCCGTTTGGGAACATCGGCTGTTGAGTCCAGAGCTAGCCATGACATTTTTACAAAGAAAATTGTATAAATCATCAAAAAAATAGTTCTCATATTGTCTAATTATGTTGATATGACTTAAAGACATCTTAATAATTAGGACGTTACAGTTTTATTTTATTTTAGGTTCCTTTTAACATTTACGTAGGGAAAATAGATCAATTTAACCCCTGCTATTCAAGAAGGACAAAGCCAATAAAAAATTCTAAAAAATAATCAGAAACATGCATTTGTATTTTAAGTTAATAATTGTACATTTGCACCCCGTTTACCGGGATTGGAATGTTTAATCAATAAAAATATCAGTGTGGATACATTAAGCTACAAGACTATATCGGCCAATAAGGCAACCGTTGACAAGCAATGGCTGTTGGTTGATGCTGAAGGGGAAACATTGGGGCGTCTTGCTTCTAAAGTAGCCAAATTACTTAGAGGAAAGCACAAGCCAAATTTTACTCCGCATGTTGATTGTGGGGATAACGTTATTGTTATCAACTCCGAAAAAATACATCTTTCGGGGAATAAGTGGGAATCCAAGACATATTCCCGATACACAGGGTACCCTGGAGGTCAAAGGACAACTACAGTAAAAGAATTGTTGGAAAAGAATCCAGCTCGCATCGTAGAAAAATCGATCAAAGGAATGCTTCCCAAGAATAAATTGGGCGCTGAATTGTTTCGTAATCTAAAAGTGTACGTAGGACCCGAGCATGACCAAGAAGCTCAAAAACCAACTACAATTAACTTAAATGACCATTAAGCAATGGAGGTAATTCACAAAATAGGTAGAAGAAAAACAGCTGTTGCCCGTGTTTACGTTTCCGAAGGGAAAGGTAAAATCACAATCAACAAAAGAGATTTAAATGAATATTTCCCAACTGCGACTTTGCAATATAAGGTTAAACAACCTTTTGCATTGACCGGTAACGAAGACAATTTTGACGTAAAAGTAAATGTCTTCGGTGGAGGAATCACAGGCCAGGCAGAAGCTATTCGATTGGCACTCTCAAGAGTTTTATGCGAATTGGACGCTGAAAACAGGATCGTTCTTAAACCTGAAGGTCTTTTAACAAGGGATCCAAGAATGGTTGAACGTAAGAAATTCGGACAGAAGAAAGCCCGTAAAAAATTCCAGTTCTCCAAACGTTAATAGTGGAGCTGATTATTTTTCAGCGATTATTGCAAGTTCATTGAAAGACTCTGAAACCTACCTAAAGCAGGTTGGTTAGATCAGGGTTAAATATTAAACCATGTTGTCGTTGTTCCAAGTAAAAAACAATACACTTTGGAACTAGTTTAGCATCTAAATGTTGAAGGCTGCGTCAAAAACGTACCACTTCTTCATTGCTAATTCAACGGAACGTAAACTAAGTACATAAAATGGCAAACAAAATTGAAGTAAAAGAATTATTAGAAGCAGGTGTGCACTTTGGCCACCTAACAAGAAAATGGAATCCCAATATGGCTCCCTATATCTATATGGAGCGAAATGGAATCCACGTTATCAACTTATACAAAACAGTTGCAAAATTGGACGAGGCCAACGAGGCTCTTAAAAAAATTGCAGCTTCGGGCAGAAAAATACTTTTCGTAGCCACCAAGAAACAAGCTAAAGACATCGTTGCAGATAAAGTAGCCAATGTAAATATGCCCTACATCACAGAAAGATGGCCAGGTGGTATGTTGACCAACTTTGTCACTATCCGTAAGGCCGTTAAAAAAATGGCCTCCATTGATAGAATGAAAAAAGATGGCACGTTCTTGACCCTTTCCAAAAAAGAACGTTTACAAGTAGACCGTCTTAGAGCTAAACTTGAAAAGAATTTAGGATCTATTTCTGAAATGACCCGTTTACCAGGTGCCTTATTTATTGTGGACACCATGCGTGAGCACATTGCAGTTAAGGAAGCTCAAAAGTTGAACATTCCTATTTTTGCAATGGTAGACACCAATTCAGACCCTAGACCTATTGATTTTGTCATTCCATCGAATGACGATGCTTCCAAATCCATTGAGGCAATCATAACACAGGTAACCAATGCAGTTGGTGAAGGGTTGGAAGAACGCAAATCTGAAAAGCAGTCAAGCAATGAAGGTAAGGAAGCGCCCAAAGCCAAGGAAGCTGAAAAAACTCCAGAAGTTGAAGCTAAGTCAGAAGTTGAAGCTAAGTCAGAACCAGCAGCGGAAGCACCCAAAGCCAAGGCAACTGAAAAAGCTCCAGAAGTTGAAGCTAAGCCAGAACCAGTAGCGGAAGCTCCCAAAGTAAAGGAAGCTCCTAAAAAGGAAACCAAAGTTGAAGCAGAGGACTTAACAAAGGTTGAAGGTATCGGACCAAAAATCTCAGAAATCTTGCAAAACTCAGGAATTACCACTTTTGCGGATTTATCTAAAAAATCCGAAGATGAGTTAAAAGCTGTATTGACCGAGGCAGGATCTAGATATGCTTCAAAGAATCCCTCTTCTTGGGCAAAACAAGCTAAAATGGCCGCTGATGGAAAATGGGACGAGCTAAAAGTATGGCAAGTCAATGTAAAAGCAGGCGTGGAATAAGTCGCTTTAACACAATTTAATAAACGAAATATTAATTTAAAATTGCTCTCAGGATGGGATTTACAACTCTAACAACTAGCAATATTAAAACTGAAATAAAATGGTAAAAATTACCGCCGCAGAAGTAAACAATTTAAGAAAAACAACCGGTGCAGGAATGATGGATTGCAAGAATGCATTGGTTGAGGCAGAAGGAGATATTGACAAAGCAATTGAGATCTTACGTAAAAAAGGACAAAAAGTTGCTGCCAAAAGAGCCGATAGGGATTCCTCGGAAGGTGCCGCTATTGCAAAAGTAAACTCTGAAAACACAAATGGTGTTATCATATCCTTGAACTGTGAAACCGACTTTGTTGCCAAAAACGATACTTTCGTAAACTTGGCAAACGAACTTGCTGAATTGGCTCTAGGATTTTCAAGCAAAGACGAATTTTTGGCAGCAGATTATAACGGAATTTCTGTACAGGAAAAACTTACAGAGCAAACTGGTGTAATTGGTGAAAAAATTGAAATAGGCGGATTTAGTACATTAAATGCTCCTTTCGTAGGCTCTTATATTCATGCAGGAAACAAAATCGCAACATTGGCAGGGCTTTCAGCTGCAATAGACAATGCAGCGATTGTCGCCAAAGATGTTGCCATGCAGGCAGCTGCTATGAACCCTGTTGCATTGAATGAAGATGGTGTAAATCAAGCTACCATTGACAAAGAAATAGAAATTGCCAAGGATCAGTTACGCCAAGAAGGAAAACCTGAGGCTATGTTGGACAATATTGCCAAAGGAAAACTTAAACGTTTCTTCAAAGACAATACCTTGGTGAACCAGGATTTCATAAAAGATAATAAACAAAGTGTTGCCCAATACTTAAAATCGGTAGATTCCAATTTGGAGGTTACTGGTTTTGCACGAGTTGCTTTGGGATAATCATTTGCAGAAAACACCTGCTGGAACAATAAAAAAACCGCTCTCTCATTGAGAAAGCGGTTTTTTTATGAGATACACTTTATTCCCAATCCAATTCTTCAATCTCAAACAAATCATTTACGGTGACGCCGAAAATTTGGGATAACCGCAAAGCAAGAACTGTAGAGGGGGAATATTTACCAAGCTCCATGGCATTTATGGTTTGACGACTAACTTTCGACAATTTCGCAAGTTGGGCCTGGGTTAAATTCTGCTTTGCTCGTTCGACTTTAATACTATTCTTCATTTACAATAGATTTTCTTTGGTTCCAAATACTCCAATTGAATTTTACAATGAACAATAATAAAATGGTATACATATTGAATACCATAACCCAATAAAAAGAAAAATTATATACAAGTAAGAAAGCCAAAAGCAAAATTCCATAATTCCAATAAGTTGCCCATACCAAAGATTTAAGCCTAATATTAGCAATAAACTCATCCTCATCACTTTCCTTGGAAAATGCAATCATTATTGCACTTAAAATAACCAAAATACCAAGTATTTCATTTAAAATATTATTTTCAATAAATGCTATAAACCTATAATCCACAAGTTGGTCTACAAATATCCCCAAGACCATTGCATCCAATATCTCAGGCTCCCATTCATTTATAATTGTTAGAAGTCCCAGAACAGCACTTGGAATAAAAAGTAACCAGCCAATTTTTTTAAACTTATTCGGCAATAAATAATGTGATTTCATGACAAACTATTTTATTAAATGTATAGTTTATTTTACACTTTGACAAGTTTTACATACTTTATGTCAATTATGCTTGACTTTTATATAATTGAACTGCCATGTATTGAACCCAGATTCGTATTAGCTCAATGAAAAATATAGGCAATTGGTGGATAAATCATGAGCTATGATAATCAACAAATAAAAAAGGCGATATTGGTTAGACCAATATCGCCTTTATATCAAATAATGTCATAGGGTTAACCCTTAATCCAAGAATGCCTTAGTTTGGTTTGATCGTCCACAACAACCTCTAACGGCAAAATGGTTTCCACATTTAAGGTAGGTGTACCCACTTCACCATGAAGGGTAATTTCTTCGTCCCCTCGATTAACCACCATAACAATTTCCTTTTCCGCCGACCAAGTAAAACTCTCGCTTATGATTGGTCGAATTGCTTCCAAGGTAATTGGTGTTCCATTAATGCTCTTAATGACATCCCCGCCTTGGGCACCCAAATTGTTCAAGAAACTATTCAACTCAATTCCCTTTCTGATAAATATGGAATTGTTGTTTGCTTGATCTACATCAATAAAAGGTACTTCTCCGTTTAAAAAGCAACCACTTGGTTGTTCGATTACTGTGGTCGTAAGCCCAACCTTAGATAAAAATATGCTATAATCAATAGGGGTGTTTCCAATAACGTGAGTATCAAAAAAGACCCTTAATTCTGGGTATGTCATAGCAACAATTTCATCGACCAGTTGATCATCGTTAAAAGGAGTATTATTGCCATATTTCATTGAAAGTTCCTTCATTAACCACAGAATCCCTTTCTCTCCATTGCTCAAATCCCTTAAGGTAATATCCAAAGCCAAATTAATCAATGCACCTTTTTCATATACGTTCGCGTAATTCTTCTTGTATGGTTCAGACAGAATATTTTCACTCATTTCCGTAAAGGACATTGCATCATCGTACGCTTTTGAATTAGCTATTTTATCCATTACCCTTTGATAGAATTCAGTCTCGTCTATCAATCCCTGTTGAATTTGGAACAAATTCGCAAAATACTCGGTAGTACCCTCGTACATCCATAGATGTTTGGACATTTTGGGATTGTTAAAATCAAAATATTGTATTTCTTCTGAATGAACATTCAACGGAGTTACAATATGAAAAAACTCATGTGAAACCACATCTACCATAGCCTGTTCCAGTCGATCCTTGGGCAATTGCTCTGGTAATACCACCACTGTGGACGTATGATGTTCCAATGCACCAAAACCAGAGGCATCGGACTCATCCAAGGTTGAAAGGTACAGCAGGATATTATAATGCTTAGTACTATTGATGTCACCTAAAAATGCTTTTTGCGCTCCCATCATTTCCTCCATTCCATCCTTTAAACTTGCTGCTGTATAGATATTATTTGGAGAGTACACACTTAGGTTAACCGTAATATCATTGATTTGAAAAGATTCCGTATTCCCCTTTACGTACATAATAGGACTATCTATGACCTCAAAATATCTGCCTGCCAAAAATGTATCTGTACCTTTATTTTGGGCATCCATGTTCTTTTTGACCAAAGAAGTTGTCGGAATTAAATTATTTGGTGCAATTATGGTTAATTCATAGGGCACCTCTTTTAATCCTTCAAAATAACCAACAAAGCCATGCAGGTTCAACATGAAATTTTCTTCTTTCAAAATATTGGTCCCTGCCGGTGAAAATACCGCTCCATCTGTCTTAGCTTCTGTATCGTAGGTGTCGTTCACATAATACGTGACCTTATCCAGATTTTTGCCATTTGAAATGTCCCATGTATTATCATCGATTTTTGTAAACGGGAGCTGGCTCCCATTATAATCATAGGCGGTTAAATCTTCAATATACTTTCCGTAATTATCTGTACGGTAGGTGCCGGGAACAGTTTTAGGAATATAAAAAGAAACCTGGTCTACATTGAAAGCCCCTGGGTTTACGGTAACCATAACTTTATCATCGGTAATATTCACCAAATCGATTGAGGTCAGAATGGGGGTCTTATCAGCTGTAATCAAGGATTTGGAAGAACCACAGCTATAAAGTAATGTTCCCAGAATAAATACAAGTGCTATTTTTTTCATCTATTTAATTTTCGAAATAAATTTATTAGAATAATACCTTATTAGGTATAAGAAGTTACAAGAATATAAAATTTAAGCTTGTAAGACATGCATATTAGTAAATAATTAAGCATTATATTACTTACTTGACTGAGTGTTCCATAAATTATTTTGATTATTTTTGTTGGAAATTAATTAGACTGCGTAACATGCCATACAAAAGGATACTTTTAAAACTCAGTGGGGAAGCCTTAATGGGTGAAAAACAATATGGAATTGATCCAAAGCGACTATCCGAGTATGCCGATGAAATTAAGCAAGTTGTTGAAAAAGGAATAGAGGTAGCCATTGTAATCGGAGGAGGCAATATATTTAGAGGTCTCGCTGGTGAGAGTAAGGGAATGGACAGAGTGCAAGGAGACCACATGGGCATGTTGGCCACAGTCATTAATGGGCTCGCACTTCAAAGCGCATTGGAAGACAAGGGAGTGCAGACCAGATTACAATCTGCCATTAAAATCAATGAAGTAGCAGAACCTTTTATTAGGCGAAGGGCTCTACGGCATTTAGAAAAAGGGAGAGTAGTGATTTTTGGAGGAGGTACGGGCAATCCATATTTTACTACAGATTCAGCAGCCGTTTTAAGGGCAATTGAAATAAAGGCAGATGTAATCATGAAAGGTACCCGGGTAGACGGAATTTATACTTCCGATCCGGAAAAAGACAAAAACGCCACCAAATTCGATACCATTAGTTTTAAAGATGTTTTAACGAAGGGCTTAAAGGTTATGGATACCACTGCTTTTACCCTTAGCCATGAAAATGAACTCCCCATTGTTGTCTTTGATATGAACAAAAAGGGAAATCTATTAAAACTGGTTTCAGGCGAAAATATTGGTACCGTGGTAAACCTATAGTTTTTACTTAAATGGTGTAGAATTGTTTTTTAAAAATAAAGTATATGAACGAAGAGATTAAATTTATACTGGACTCTGCTTTAGAAAGCATGGACGCGGCAATGGCACATTTGGAAAAGGCTTTCATAAAAATCAGGGCTGGAAAGGCAAGCCCTATTATGCTATCAAATGTCAAGGTTGATTATTATGGGTCTCCGACCCCGTTGCCCCAAGTTGCAAATGTAAATACCCCTGATGCTAGGACCATCTCTGTTCAGCCCTGGGAAAAAAGCATGCTTCAGGAAATTGAAAAGGCTATTATGAACGCCAATCTTGGATTTAATCCAATGAACAATGGTGAAATGGTGATTATTAACGTACCCCCGTTAACAGAAGAAAGAAGAATGGAATTGGTAAAACAGGCGAAGGCCGAATCGGAGGATGCTAAAGTAGGTGTGCGTAACGCAAGGCAAGATGCCAACAAAGAAATTCGAAGCTTGGATGTGTCCGAGGATTTACATAAGAATGCAGAATCCGATATACAGGAGCTAACTGATAATTATATTAAAAAAGTCGATGATTTTCTAAGTTTAAAAGAGGCCGAAATAATGAAAGTTTAAGGCGTAAATATTCTAAAATTTTAAGGCAGTTTTTAAAAGCTGCCTTTTTTGTGCCTAATTGCAAACCTTTCTTTAATACTTTGAATTCACAGACATTATTTCATCTAGTGTTTTTAGGAACACTAGTAATCATTTTTTACCTTTGGCCCCGATAATAAATTACAATGGTAGCTAAGCTAACGCAAGGATTCTGGGCAAGGACGGCAAGGATTATCCTTAGAAATAGAATCTTAATCTTATTAGGTATTGCTGCCGTAACGGTATTCTTGGCTTTTCAGTGGGAAAACATGCGTTTTTCTAACTCTCAGGCTAATCTATTGCCAGATGACCATCCTGTAAATTTGGAATACCTTTCTTTCCTCGATCGATTTGGTGAGGAAGGAAATGCTGTAGTATTAGCAATAAGCGATAGCACTTTATATACGCCTTCCAATTTTAACCGTTGGAACAAACTGAGTAAACAGTTGGATGCCTTCCCTGAAGTAGATTTTGTGCTTTCAACAGACAACTTACAGGAACTGGTAAAGGACAATGACAAACAGGAATTTGTTCTTCTTCCCTTTATCAAATCAACACCGAACACAAAAGAGGCTATAGATAGCCTTACCCACCACCTTTTTAACGACATCCCATTCTATGACAATTTGCTCTACAACCCTGAGAGCCGTACCATTCGAACCGTTATGTATTTGGACAAGGATATTGTTAATACCTCTGTTCGAAAGGATTTTATCTTGGAGGACCTTGTAACGTTGGTCCATAATTTTGAAGATGAAACTGGTTTGGATGTTCGGGTCTCCGGCATGCCCTATATACGGACCATGAACTCCCAAAACATTATAGATGAAATAGGAAAATTTATTCTTGCTGCTTTAGGGGTTACATCGTTGATTTTCTTTTTCTTTTTTAGGAGTTTCCGGGCTACTTTAATTGCAATGGGAGTGGTAATCATAGGGGTTATGTGGGCCTTTGGCATCCTAGGCCTTTTACAATACGAGATAACGGTCTTAACCGCACTGATTCCACCTTTGATAATCGTTATTGGTATTCCCAACTGTATTTTCCTGATCAACAAATACCAGCAAGAAGTAAAAAAACACGGGAATCAAGCACTTTCACTTCAGCGTGTTATTTCAAAAATTGGAAATGCCACCTTAATGACAAATGTAACTACGGCCTCAGGTTTTGCAACTTTTATTATTACGGACAGTAAATTGTTAACAGAGTTTGGGATTGTGGCTTCAATCAATATCATTGGAATTTTTATCCTTTCCTTATTGATTATTCCCATCGTTTATAGTTTTATGCGACTTCCAAAAACCAAACATCTTAAACACTTGAACAAAAAGTGGATAGACACCTTTGTTAATTGGATGGTTAACATAGTTAGAGACAGAAGAATTACCGTATATGTTACTTCACTTATTTTGTTGATTGTTAGTATTATAGGTATCTACCAAATAGATATTTCTGGAAGCCCTATTGAAGATATGCCCAAAAAAGCAGAATTTTTTAAAGATATTCGGTTTTTTGAAAAAGAATTCGACGGTATTATGCCAGTGGAAATTGTGGTAGACACTAAGCGCAAAAAAGGAGTGCTAAAACCGGCCACACTAAAAAGAATGGACCGAATAGGGGAAGTTATTGAAGATACTCCTGAACTTTCCAAACCCATATCCATTGTAAACTTTGTTAAGTATTCCAAACAGGCATTTTATAGTGGCATCCCGAAATACTATCAACTTCCTACGGCCCAGGAAAACACATTCATCATGGATATAGCCAGAAAATCTTCTGATAACGAAAATCTGTTGAAAAATTTTGTGGACAGTACGGGGCAAGTAGCCCGTATAACAACTTATATGAAGGACGTGAAAACGGACAGAATGGAGGAAGTTGAAAAAAAATTACAAGAGAACATCGACAAAATTTTTCCAAAAGAACGTTATGATGTTTACATGACCGGCAGCGCCCTACTCTTCCTAAAAGGCACCAAGTATTTGGTAAAAAACTTGGTGCTATCATTGACACTCGCAATAGGCTTGATTGCACTTTTTATGGCCTATTTGTTCCGTTCATTTAGAATGATCATAATTTCCCTGATCCCTAATTTGCTTCCTTTGGTCATTACTGCAGGGGTTATGGGATATGTAGGTGTTCCAATAAAACCATCTACTATTTTGGTGTTTAGTATTGCTTTCGGTATTTCAGTGGATGATACCATACATTTTTTGGCAAAATACCGTCAGGAACTTATTGCGCGTAAATGGAGAATAAAATCGTCCGTATATGCAGCTCTTAAAGAGACAGGGGTAAGTATGTTCTATACCTCCATTGTTCTTTTCTTTGGTTTTTCGGTATTCATCATCTCCAATTTTGGAGGTACAGTAGCCTTGGGCGCTTTGGTTTCGGCCACCTTACTTTTTGCCATGTTGGCAAATTTAATTTTATTGCCCTCATTGCTATTGTCATTGGAAACAAGCATTGCAAATAAAGAGGTGTTGAAAAAACCTCTAATTGATATTCTTCCCAAAGAAGAAGGCACTCTAAATAATCAAGAGGACCGTTGAGCCTTTAAAATATACTTATATCCATTTATTAAGTCGATTCTTTTTTGGCAAAAAGGCTATCTTTGCCGTTTTAAATTAGAAGTGATTCCAAATGAGCACATACAGCGTAAAAGAAATACTTTCCACAACCCAACTACCGCAGGAAGTTGTGATAAATGGTTGGGTCAAGACGTTTAGAAGTAACCGGTTTATTGCAATTAACGATGGCTCTACCATTAATAATATACAATGTGTAGTAGACTTTGAACAATTTGACGAAAGTCTGTTAAAACAAATCGCTACTGGTGCTTCATTACAAATCAGAGGCACCTTGGTAGAGAGCCAAGGAAAAGGACAGCATGTTGAGATTCAGGCAAGTGAAATAATTGTGCATGGAGCAGCAGATCCAGAGACCTATCCGATACAGCCGAAAAAACATTCTTTGGAATTTTTAAGGGAAAAAGCCCATTTGAGGATTCGCACCAATACATTTGCCGCTGTTATGCGTGTGCGTTCTGCTTTATCATTTGCGATACACCAATATTTTCAACAAAATGGATTTTATTACGTGCATACTCCAATCATTACAGGATCTGACGCAGAAGGGGCAGGTGAAATGTTTAGGGTCTCCACTTTGGATCCAAAAACTCCACCGTTGACGGAGGACGGAAAGATTAACTATAAGGAGGATTTCTTTGGAAAGGAAACCAACTTAACTGTATCTGGTCAACTGGAAGCGGAAAGCTATGCAATGGGACTTGGGAAGGTCTACACTTTTGGCCCAACTTTTAGGGCAGAAAACTCAAATACCTCCAGACACCTGGCGGAGTTTTGGATGATAGAACCTGAGGTGGCATTCAACGACCTTGATGCCAATATGGATTTGGCTGAAGATTTCATAAAGGGTGTAATAACTTATGTATTGAACAATTGTGAAGAGGACCTAAATTTTCTTGAAAAACGGCTGTTGGATGAAGAAAAGTCAAAACCCCAAGCAGAGCGAAGTGAAATGGCGCTGATTGAAAAACTTAATTTTGTTGCCAACAATAGTTTCAAAAGGGTTACTTATACCGAAGCAATAGATATATTAAGAAACTGCAAGCCCAACAAAAAGAAAAAATTTAAATACCCCATCAATGAATGGGGTGCCGATTTGCAAAGCGAACATGAACGATTTTTAGTGGAGAAACATTTTAAATGTCCTGTAACCTTATACGATTATCCGGCTAAAATAAAGGCATTCTATATGCGTCTAAATGACGATGGGAATACGGTACGCGCCATGGATATTCTTTTTCCCGGAATCGGGGAAATTGTTGGTGGTTCACAAAGGGAGGAACGCTTGGACGTATTACAGGAAAAAATAAAGGCCTTGGGTATAGACGAAAAAGAACTTTGGTGGTATTTGGACCTTAGAAAATTTGGAACCGCTGTCCATAGTGGATTTGGGCTTGGTTTTGAACGTTTGGTGCTTTTTGCTACAGGAATGGGCAATATCAGGGACGTTATTCCGTTTCCAAGAACACCACAAAATGCAGAGTTTTAATGGCATTAATTTTTTGTTGATTTTGTAATGGAATAATTAATCCGTTTTTTTATCCTTAGACCAAACGTAAGACAATACACTATTTTCGGCTTGATATTTGTATGAAAAAGAAGGTTATATCCATGTATATCAGCACTATTAATGGTATTAATTCTTTAACTTTATAAAAAGCGGAATGTAACCACATATGCTTAAACAACATTTACAGTTTAAACTATCCCAAAAATTATCGCCTCAGCAAATTCAGCTGATGAAGCTGATTCAATTGCCTACCCAAGCATTTGAACAGCGATTAAAACAAGAACTGGAAGAAAACCCCGCATTGGAAAGTGGCAAAGAGGAAAGTGAGACTTCCAATGAGGAATTTGACGATATTTACGATAACGACGCTGATAATGAGAATATAAACACTGATGACATCAATATAGATGAATACTTAAGTGATGATGAAGTGCCTGATTATCGCACACAAACCAACAACTATAGCGCAGACGATGATGACAAAAGCGTTCCATATGCTTCAGGAACCTCATTCAATCAGTACCTTTTGAGCCAATTAAATACATTGTATTT
>CAXMOE010000019.1:24353-24667 GCA_964194835.1 uncultured Flavobacteriaceae bacterium
AGTGATGAACAATGGGCCATTGCTGAGTTTTTAATCGGTAGTGTGGATGAAAGTGGCTACATCCGTAGACCTCTTTCGGATATTATGGATGATTTAGCCTTTACGCAAAACATATATGCTGAAGAGCAGGCCCTGGAAAAGATTTTAAGCATAGTACAAGAGTTAGACCCTCCTGGTGTTGCTGCTAGATCTCTGGAAGAATGTCTTCTTATTCAACTGAAGCGAAAAGCACCTACCCCAAGTATTGAAATGGCTTTAGTCATATTACAAAAGTCATTTGAACAGTTTACCAAAAAACACTACAGTAAACTTAT
>CAXMOE010000020.1:0-24054 GCA_964194835.1 uncultured Flavobacteriaceae bacterium
AATGATAACCCCATGGAGTACCAATGCCAGTGAGATCACTTTAAATATGGGTATCAATGGCATCATTCGTATTGAGGAATTCAAGACAGTGGACAAGGATTTTACAGATTTTGACCCAATGCTTTCTCATAAATATGAAGGATTGGACCAAGATTCGTTCACAATCGATATTACCCCTGAACCAATTCTGGAAATAGAGGATATTGCTTTGTACAATGAAAAAGAAGGGTTGTCACTCAATAAAGAAGAAGTCGACTATCTGATACAGATATCGAAAAAAAATGGGCGAAAGCTCACCGATTCCGAGGTATTTGGATTCAGTCAGGTAAACTCCGAACATTGTCGACATAAAATTTTCAATGGTACATTTATCATTGATGGAAAAGAAAAACCCTCTTCCCTTTTTAAACTCATCAAAAAGACCTCACAAGAAAATCCAAGTAATATTGTTTCGGCGTATAATGACAATGTTGCGTTTGTCAAAGGACCTAAGGTGATGCAATTTGCTCCTAGAAGTGCTGACAAACCGGATTTCTACCAAGAGAAAGAGTTTGAATCGGTCATATCATTAAAAGCAGAAACCCATAATTTCCCTACCACTGTAGAGCCTTTTAACGGTGCAGCCACAGGTTCAGGAGGGGAGATACGTGACCGATTGGCCGGGGGAAAAGGCTCATTGCCTTTGGCAGGAACGGCGGTGTACATGACTTCCTATTCCCGTTTGGAAGAAAATAGACCTTGGGAAAATGGAATGGAAGCCCGGGAATGGTTGTACCAAACTCCCATGGATATTTTGATAAAAGCATCCAATGGCGCATCAGACTTTGGAAATAAATTTGGGCAACCATTAATAGTAGGTTCTGTGCTAACTTTTGAACATAAGGAACATGCCAGAAAATTAGGATTTGACAAAGTCATTATGCAAGCTGGGGGTATTGGCTATGGTAAGATAGATCAAGCACTTAAAGATACTCCAAAACCAGGTGATAAAATAGTGATTTTGGGAGGTGACAACTACCGAATAGGGATGGGCGGTGCCGCTGTATCCAGCTCGGATACAGGGGAATTTAGTTCGGCAATCGAATTGAACGCTGTGCAACGATCTAATCCTGAAATGCAAAAACGGGCTGCCAACGCCATACGTGGAATGGTAGAAAGTGATGAAAACCGTATTGTATCCATTCACGACCATGGGGCAGGTGGACATCTCAATTGTCTCTCCGAATTGGTGGAAGATACTGGCGGGAAAATCGAATTGGATAAATTACCTCTGGGTGACCCAACCCTTTCGGCAAAGGAAATCATTGGCAATGAATCCCAAGAGAGAATGGGACTGGTCATTGGCCAAGAAGATATAGAAATGCTTAATCGAATAGCGGAACGAGAACGTTCTCCCATGTATGAAGTAGGTAAGGTAACGGGGGATAATCGATTTACTTTTGAGTCAAAAAGTACAGGGGATAAGCCAATGGATTTGGAAATGTCCGATATGTTCGGTAGTTCTCCTAAAACCGTTATGAAAGACACCTCCCTGTTAAGAAACTATGAGGGACCCACCTATTCCATGGAAAATTTTCACGATTACTTGGAACAGGTATTACAGCTGGAAGCCGTTGCGTGCAAAGATTGGTTAACCAATAAGGTGGACCGTTGCGTGGGTGGCAAGGTGGCCAAACAGCAGTGTGTCGGTCCGCTTCAATTGCCCTTGAACAATTGCGGGGTAATGGCATTGGATTTTAAAGGAAAGGAAGGAATAGCTACTTCAATTGGGCACTCCCCCATTTCTGGATTGATATCTCCTAGTGCCGGAAGTAAAAATAGTATTGCGGAGGCATTGACCAACCTCATATGGGCACCGTTGCAAGACGGATTAAAATCCGTTTCCCTATCGGCAAATTGGATGTGGCCATGTAAAAATGAGGGGGAGGATGCAAGATTGTACGAGGCTGTGGAGGCCGTATCGGATTTTGCAATCGGATTGGGCATCAATGTCCCTACGGGAAAAGATTCCCTTTCAATGAAACAAAAATATAAAGATGAAGAGGTAATTGCTCCAGGTACCGTAATCATTTCGGCTGGGGCACATTGTAAAGACATTACAAATGTGGTAGAACCGGTTTTGCAAGTAAATGGTGGGGATATCTATTATATAAACCTATCACAAGACCATTATAAGCTAGGAGGTTCCTCTTTTGCCCAAATCTTAAATACCGTTGGAAATGAAACTCCGACGGTAAATGATGTTACAACCTTTAAAAAGATTTTCAACACTGTACAAGCTTTGATTACTGATGAACAAATCCTTGCTGGACATGATGTAGCGTCTGGTGGGTTGATAACCACCCTTTTGGAAATGTGCTTTGCTGACAATCATTTGGGCGCCAGTTTGGATCTTTCTGTTTTAGGTGAAAAAGATACCATTAAATTGCTTTTTGCGGAAAATTCGGGAATAGTTATTCAGTCCAAAGATTCGACTTTGGAAGAGGTCTTAAGCGATGCCGGGATTCCTTTCTCAAAAATTGGAAGTGTAGCGTCATCAGCAATTCTCACCATTAATAACCATGGTGTGGAAATGGGATTGAATATAGCTTCCCTAAGGGATACTTGGTACAAAACTTCTTATTTATTGGATGATAAACAAACCGATGGCGATTTAGCAAGTGACAGGTTTGAAAATTATAAAAATCAACCGTTGCAGTATACATTTCCCAAACAGTTTACAGGGGTCCTTGCGAACGAAGTAAAACAAGCCATCCCAGTAGAAGGAACTGCTGGGTCCAAATCTTCAGGTAGCGATCAAAGACCCAAAGCTGCTATTCTTCGAGAAAAAGGAAGTAATTCTGAACGTGAAATGGCCAATGCAATGTATTTGGCCGGCTTTGATGTGAAAGATGTTCACATGACCGATTTAATTTCCGGTAGGGAAACCTTGGAGGACATTCAATTTATCGGCGCCGTAGGAGGCTTCTCCAATTCAGATGTTCTAGGAAGTGCCAAAGGTTGGGCAGGAGCATTTAGATATAACGAAAAAGCCAATACTGCCTTAAAAAACTTTTTTGCTCGTCCAGATACACTTTCTGTCGGAATTTGCAATGGCTGTCAATTGTTCTTGGAATTAGATCTTATTAACCCAGAACATGATGAGCAGGGTAAAATGACCTATAACGAATCCCATAAGCACGAGAGCAATTTCACATCGGTAAAAATTCAAGATAATAATTCCATAATGCTGTCTACCCTTGCAGGTACAACCCTTGGGGTATGGATATCCCACGGGGAGGGTAAATTTGAATTGCCCCTTTCTGAAGAAAATTATGCTATTGTCGCCAAATACGGATATGAAGGCTATCCTGCCAACCCCAACGGTAGTGACTACAATACTGCAATGCTATGTGATACAACGGGAAGACATTTGGTAACCATGCCCCATATAGAACGTTCTACATTTCCCTGGAACTGGGCCCATTATCCTGCCGTGAGAAAGGATGAAGTTTCACCTTGGTTGGAGGCCTTTGTTAATGCAAGAAAGTGGGTTGATCGAATTAACAACTAAGTGTTGATATGACCCTTCGTAATGCATCCCGAGAAGATCTACCAGCCATTGTTGAACTCTTGGCCAATGACAAGTTAGGTCAGTTACGTGAAGATTACCAGGAACCTTTACCCAATCAGTATTATCTGGCGCTAGACCGAATCTTAGCAGACCCAAATCAGGAATTAATGGTTTTGTTTAATGAATCCAACAAGGTCATTGGTACCTTGCAATTGAGTTTTATTCAATACCTTACTTACCAAGGTGGAATTCGGGCACAGATAGAAGCAGTTAGGGTACATGAAGATTATAGAGGTAAGGGATTGGGTCAATATTTATTTGAATGCGCAATTGCCATGGCCAAGGAGCGCAACACTCATGTGATACAACTTACAACCGACAAAAAACGCCCCGATGCCTTGAAATTTTACAAAAGATTGGGTTTCAAATCCTCTCATGAAGGCATGAAGTTGCATCTATAATTTGATCGATATCATTTTTATAGAACTCCGATGACCCTTTAAGTTGGCTTATTATTTAACCTATGTCGATCTGCAATCCAACCAACTATAGATTTACATAGTACACAGTACGGTCCATAAACTGGGCATTTTACTTCTTTGCACCGATCAAAAAGACATGTAGTTATAAATACTTCAATAAATAAGGACGTTTTATACGAATCCTATTTTAAAATACCGTTCCCTTTTCTTAATTTGCAATTACGTTGAGCAAAAAACTATGCAAGAAATAACCCGATTATTTGATTTTCCTTATTATCAATTAGAAAAATTTAATTTACAAAAAGCATTGGTCACCAAGTATAATGGAGAATGGATAGCTACCTCAACCCAAGAATATTTGGATAAAGCAAATGCCATAAGTCGCGCACTGTTACGTTTAGGTGTACAACCTAATGATAAAATTGCTCTGATTTCCATGAATAACCGAACAGAATGGAACATCATGGATATAGGAGTTTTACAATTGGGCGCCCAGAACGTGCCTATTTATCCAACCATATCTCAAGAAGATTATGAGTATGTTCTAAACCATTCAGAAGCCAAATATTGCTTTGTTTCATGTAGTGAGGTTATCGATAAAGTAAATGCGATAAAGGCTAATGTGCCAAGTTTAATAGAGGTGTATTCCTTTGATGATTTAACGAATTGCAAAAATTGGAACGAGGTTTTGGAATTGGGAAAGGATACCTCCAATCAAGAAGAAGTGGAAAAGCTGATGGATGCTGTCAAACCAGAAGATCTGGCTACCTTAATATATACGTCCGGAACCACAGGAAGACCCAAAGGGGTTATGCTCTCCCATCATAATGTAGTTAGTAATGCGCTGGCAAGTTCTAAACGCCTGCCCATACTTTACGGTGATACCAAGGCACTTAGTTTCTTACCTGTTTGCCATATTTATGAACGGATGATGATGTATCTGTACCAATACGCTGGAGTTACCATCTACTTTGCCGAATCCATGGACAAAATCAGTGATAATTTAAAGGAAACTACTCCCCATGTAATGACCGCGGTACCCCGTTTATTGGAAAAAGTGTACGATAAGATTATTGCGAAAGGAGCAGACCTCACTGGAATAAAAAAGATATTATTCTTCTGGGCTGTAGAATTGGGATTGCAATATGAACCCTATGGCCAAAACGGCTGGTGGTATGAAAAAAAATTGGCCCTGGCCCGTAAACTGATATTTAGTAAATGGAAGGCCGGTCTAGGCAACAACTTGTCCCTGATATCTTCAGGAAGTGCAGCCTTGCAGCCAAGATTGGCCCGGATTTTTAATGCAGCCGAAATGGGGGTCATGGAAGGCTATGGACTTACAGAGACCTCTCCTGTAGTTTCGGTAAATGACATGCGGGATGAGGGTTTTAGAATTGGTACAGTAGGTAAACTCCTCGAAGATACAGAAGTAAAAATTGCCAAAGATGGCGAAATCTGTGTAAAAGGGCCACAGGTAATGATAGGATACTACAAAGACAAGGAAAAAACTGCCGAAGTATTACAAGATGGATATTTTCATACCGGCGATATTGGTGAAATTGATAAAGATGGTTTTCTGAAAATTACCGATCGTAAAAAAGAAATGTTCAAAACATCGGGAGGTAAATATGTAGCACCCCAATTATTGGAAAATCGATTTAAGCAGTCGCGATTCATAGAACAGATTATGGTAGTTGGTGAAAGTGAAAAAATGCCCGCTGCCTTGATTCAACCCGATTTTGAATTTCTCCGTAACTGGGGCAAACTACATAATTTGGAACTCGGTAATAACTCCGAAATGGTGACCCATGTAAAAGTATTGGCACGCTACCAGGAGGAAGTGGATCTGGCCAACGAAAACTTCGCCAAATGGGAAAAAGTAAAGCAGTTCCGTTTAACCCCGGACGTCTGGAGCATAACGGAAGGACACCTTACACCCACCATGAAATTGAAACGAAAAATTATTAAGGAAAAATATATTGCACTTTATAATGACATTTATGGACATTAATTGTATTTCAATCCTACTCTCCTAAAAATAAAATCGCTTTAAAAAAAAGGATTCCTTTCTATTCGATCACTTCTTTTTTTAATAAATTTATTATGCATGCATAATAAATTTTTATATATTTGGTGCATAGACCCACTGACCCATGAAAGAAGTAACGATAGATTATGCCCTTAGGGCCACTTGGCAGGCTATAGCGAGAATGTACAACGAAGAGGCAAAGAATTTCGATACCACTATGGCCATGGGATTCACTATACTTAGCATAGATCCAAAAACAGGCTCACCATCAACAGCTTTGGGGCCTAAAATGGGCATGGAAGCCACAAGTCTTTCCAGAATTTTAAATAGTATGGAGGAGAAGGGCTTTATAGAACGAAAACCTAATCCCAAGGATGGTCGGGGTGTGCTGATTCATATAACTAAACTGGGATTGGAGAAAAGGGAAATTTCCAAGGAGGTGGTTTTGCAATTTAACAATGTGATTAAAGAAAATATATCGGAAGAGAAGTTAAAACACTTTTTTGAGGTTACAGAAACCATCAACAAATTAATCAGTGAAAAAAGGATATATAAAAAGGATACAGCAACAAAATAATACAGCATAATTGATGAGCAAACATATTAAAAAGGTAGCGGTAATAGGTTCCGGTATTATGGGCAGTGGAATTGCATGCCATTTTGCCAATATTGGGGTCGAAGTCTTACTACTGGATATTGTTCCAAGGGAACTCAATGACCAGGAAAAGTCAAAAGGACTTACGCTTCAAGACAAAGTAGTCCGTAATCGTTTAGTAAATAACTCCTTGACCACCGCCCTTAAATCGAAACCTTCTCCCATTTACCATCAAAAATTCGCCAAGCGTATTGTAACAGGTAATCTTGAGGATGATATCGCCAAAATATCTAATGTTGACTGGATAATTGAAGTGGTGGTAGAACGATTGGACATCAAAAAAATGGTTTTTGAAAATATTGAAAAATATAGAAAGCCAGGAACATTGATCACGTCAAATACCTCCGGCATTCCGATTAAATTCATGAGTGAAGATAGAAGTGACGATTTCCAAAAACATTTCTGTGGAACGCATTTCTTTAATCCTGCGCGCTACCTAAAATTGTTCGAGATTATTCCCGGTCCAAAAACTTTGCCAGAAGTATTGGACTTCCTGAATACCTATGGTGAACAGTTTCTGGGAAAAACCTCCGTTGTAGCCAAGGATACTCCTGCGTTTATAGGAAACCGAATCGGAATTTTCAGTATTCAAAGCTTGTTCCATATGGTAAAAGATCTTGGAATGACCGTAGAGGAAGTCGATAAACTAACTGGCCCAGTTATTGGAAGACCTAAATCAGCTACTTTCAGAACTGTAGACGTGGTGGGGTTAGATACCTTGGTACATGTTGCTAACGGAATCCATGAAAATTGTCCTGAGGATGAACAACACGCATTGTTCCAACTTCCCTCTTTTATTGACACCATGATAGAAAACAAATGGTTGGGAAGTAAAACGGGTCATGGATTTTACAAAAAAATAAAAAATAGTGACGGCTCCAGCGAAATTCAATCCTTGGATTTGGAATCCCTCGAATACCGGTCTAAAAAAAGAGCACAATTTGCCACCTTGGAACTCACGAAAACTGTGGATAATGTTGTGGACCGTTTTAAAGTATTAGTAACGGGAAAAGACAAAGCTGGTGAATTTTATAGAAAAAGTTTTGCTGCGTTATTTGCTTATGTATCGTATCGGATTCCTGAAATCACAGACGAACTTTACAAAATAGATGATGCCATGAAAGCCGGTTTCGGATGGGAACACGGCCCTTTCCAGATATGGGATGCCATTGGGATCGAAGAAGGACTTGCTATTATGAAAGCTGAAGGACAGGAACCTGCACCTTGGATAGCTCAAATGCTGGCTCATGGAGTTAACTCTTTCTATGACGTAAAAGAAGGAGCTACGCACTTTTATGACATTCCTAAACAGGCCATTGAAAAAATTCCAGGACAGGATGCATTCATCATTTTGGACAATATTCGTAAGTCCAAGGAAGTGTTCAAAAATGCTGGAGTGGTCGTTGAGGATTTGGGCGATGGTATACTTAATCTGGAATTTCAATCCAAAATGAACACCATTGGAGCCGATGTATTGGCCGGACTAAAAAAGGCCATAGACTTGGCGGAGAAGGATTTCCAAGGCTTGGTGGTAGGTAATCAAGCTGCCAATTTCTCTGTTGGGGCCAATATTGGAATGATCTTTATGATGGCAGTGGAACAGGAATATGATGAACTGAATATGGCCATAAAAATGTTCCAGGACACTGTTATGCGAATGCGATACTCCTCCATTCCTACAATAGCTGCTCCACATGGTATGACTTTTGGCGGGGGTTGTGAGATAGCACTACATGCGGATAAAGTAGTTGCCGCTTCCGAGACCTATATGGGACTGGTAGAATTTGGGGTTGGCGTTATTCCAGGCGGTGGTGGTTCCAAGGAAATGGCTCTACGAGCCTCGGATATTTTCAGAAAAAATGACGTTGAATTAAATGTATTGCAAGAGTACTTCCTTACCATTGGTATGGCAAAAGTATCCACTTCTGCATATGAAGCCTATGATCTGGGAATTCTGCAAAAAGGAAAGGACATAGTGGTAGTAAACAAAGACCGTCAAATTGCCACGGCAAAAGCCTATGCCAAGCTTATGGCAGAAACAGGGTATACCCAACCTCCCAAGCGAAAAGATGTTAAGGTCCTAGGAAAGCAGGCATTGGGGATGTTTTTAGTAGGGACTAACTCCATGGAAGCGGGAAAATATATCTCCGAGCACGATAAGAAAATTGCCGATAAACTAGCCTATGTCATGGCTGGTGGTGACTTGTCCGAAGCCAGTTTGGTAAGTGAACAATATTTACTGGATTTGGAAAGGGAAGCATTCCTATCACTTTGTACGGAGCGCAAGACATTGGAACGAATTCAACACATGTTAAAGACAGGAAAACCATTAAGAAACTAAATACTCGCACTTTTTAAAAAGTGTTAATGACAATAATATGAAAACAGCATATATCGTAAAAGCATACAGAACAGCGGTAGGAAAAGCTCCAAGAGGATTGTTCAGATTTAAAAGACCCGATGAGTTAGCGGCGGAAACCATTGAACATATGATGAAGGAAGTCCCACAATTGGACAAAAAACGCATAGATGATGTAATGGTGGGCAACGCGATGCCGGAAGCGGAACAAGGATTAAACATTGCCCGACTTATTTCACTGATGGGTTTAAATATTGATGACGTTCCAGGCGTAACGATAAATCGCTATTGCGCATCCGGACTTGAGACCATAGGAATTGCCACCGCCAAAATACAATCAGGAATGGCGGAATGCATTATTGCCGGTGGTGCTGAAAGTATGAGCTTTATCCCAATGGGAGGGTATAAACCTACTCCAGATTATTCGGTTGCCAAAGAAGGTCATGAAGACTATTATTGGGGGATGGGGCTAACGGCCGAAGCTGTGGCCAACCAATTTAAGGTGTCCCGCGAAGACCAGGATGAATTTGCATATAACTCACATATGAAAGCATTGAAGGCACAAGCTGAAGATCGCTTTCAGGACCAGATTGTCCCAATCGATGTTGAACATACTTTTGTGAATGAATCTGGGAAAAAGGAAACAAAAACCTATACGGTAAACAAAGATGAAGGCCCTCGTAAGGGAACCAATATTGCTGCTTTGAGCAAACTTAGGCCTGTTTTTGCTGCTGGTGGTAGCGTAACCGCAGGTAATTCATCACAAATGAGTGATGGTGCGGCTTTTGTATTGGTAATGAGTGAAGAAATGGTAAAAGAACTCAATCTTGAACCAATTGCACGAATGGTAAATTATGCTGCGGCCGGTGTTGAACCCCGCATTATGGGTATTGGTCCTGTAAAAGCAATCCCAAAGGCCCTAAAACAAGCTGGATTAAAACAAAATGATATTGATTTAATTGAACTTAACGAGGCTTTTGCCTCCCAGTCCCTTGCTGTAATCAGGGAATTGGATCTAAATAAAGACATTGTAAACGTTAATGGAGGTGCCATTGCTTTGGGCCATCCATTAGGGTGTACAGGAGCAAAGCTATCCACCCAACTGTTTGATGAAATGCGCAAAAGGGATATGAAGGGAAAACATGGCTTGGTGACCATGTGCGTTGGCACTGGACAAGGTGCGGCAGGGATTTTTGAATTTTTGAATTAAGCCCTGTCCCAAAACCTTTACTGGAGGCACTATATATGAAGAAAATAGTTCATACCTAAAAATTACACTTCAACAATTGCAATAATGAATAAAAAAACAACTGAAAAAGAACTATTACGGGGAGGGCAGTTCCTTGTAAAAGAGACTAAATGTGAAGACGTGTTTACGCTTGAAGATCTATCAGAAGAGCAAAAAATGATGCGCGACAGTACAAAGGAATTTGTAGACAGGGAACTGTGGGCACATTGGGAGCGTTTTGAAAAGAAGGACTACGCCTATACAGAGCAAACCATGCGCAGTGCCGGGGAACTTGGATTGTTGGGAATTGCTGTGCCGGAACAATATGGTGGCATGGGAATGGGATTTGTATCTACTATGCTAGTATGCGATTATATTTCCGGAGCTACGGGATCTTTTAGTACGGCATTCGGCGCACATACTGGTATTGGAACCATGCCAATTACCCTATATGGTAATGAAGAACAAAAGAATAAATATGTTCCCAAATTAGCTACAGGTGAATGGTTCGGAGCTTATTGTCTCACGGAACCAGGAGCTGGTTCGGATGCCAATTCGGGTAAAACAAAAGCTGTTTTATCAGATGACGGAAAACACTATAATATCAGTGGTCAAAAAATGTGGATTTCCAACGCAGGTTTTTGCAATATGTTCATTGTTTTTGCACGTATAGAAGATGATAAGAACATTACTGGATTTATTGTTGAAAACGACCCCACTAACGGAATCACTTTAGGTGATGAAGAAAAAAAATTGGGTATCCACTCCTCCTCTACCCGCCAAGTATTCTTCAGTGAAACCAAGGTACCCATTGAAAATTTGCTATCCGAACGTGGCAATGGATTTAAAATAGCTATGAATGCCCTGAATATAGGTCGTATTAAATTAGCTGCTGCTTGTTTAGAAGCGCAACGACGAGTAATCGGTGAAGCTGTTAAATACGCTAATGAGCGTTTGCAGTTTAAAACCCCGATAATAAACTTTGGTGCAATCAAGGCAAAAATTGCCACTATGGCAACGAATTGTTATGCTGATGAATCTGCCTCGTACCGTGCGGCTAAAAACATAGAAGACAGGATCGCTATTCGGGAGTCGGAAGGCAATTCCCAGCAAGAAGCAGAATTAAAAGGGGTAGAAGAATATGCCATCGAATGTTCTATCTTAAAAGTAGCCGTTTCTGAGGATGTTCAATCCACAACTGATGAAGGTATCCAAATATTTGGTGGAATGGGCTTCTCTGCAGATACTCCTATGGAGTCAGCTTGGAGAGATGCACGAATTGCCAGAATATATGAGGGAACCAATGAAATCAACCGTATGTTAGCCGTTGGAATGTTGATTAAAAAAGCCCTTAAAGGCCATATAGACCTATTGGGTCCGGCCACAAAGGTCGGTGAAGAATTATTAGGCATCCCTTCTTTTGATACTCCAGATTATTCAGAACTGTTTGCTGAAGAGAAAGAGATGGTAGCCAAAATAAAAAAAGTTTTCTTGATGGTCGCTGGAAGTGCCGTTCAAAAATTTGGGCCGGATTTAGACAAGCATCAGCAATTGTTGATGGCTGCAGCTGATATTTTGATTAAAATCTACATGGCAGAATCTGTTATATTAAGAAAAGAAAAAAATGAACAACGTTTTGGGGAAGAGTCGCAATCGGCCCAAGTGGCAATGTCCAAGCTATATTTATACAATGCAGTGGATATTGTTATCCAAAAAGGCAAGGAAGCCATTGTTTCCTTTGCCGAAGGTGATGAACAGCGCATGATGCTCATGGGCCTAAAACGTTTTACAAAATATACAAATCAACCTAATGTTGCGGCTTTACGTATACAAATTGCGGATAAAGTAGCTGCTGACAATAGGTATGTTTTTGACTATATTTAATTAACCATTTTGTATTAAACGGAAGAAGATACCGCTCCTTAAGGGAGCGGTATCTTATGTTAATCATAGAGCACTTTCACACTAAATGTTCAATATTTATTTGGTTAAAAATCCAAATCTTTGGGAATAGTCCAGCATCTGTATTTCAAAATTTTCTGATTGGGTAACTTTCACATCAACTATGTTTCCCGAATCATCGGTTACTGGAACCAAAACAGGATTAACAAATCCGCTGTAAGGAGCTGATTTGAATTGTTCATTACGCTTTAGTACCTCCGCATGAATAGCCTGATCTACCTTTACCCCATAACCTTCAACCAAATTTTGGGCAGCTTCGAAATCACCTTCAGATTTAATACGTTGGGCTTCACGTAGTAATTGTCCAAACAGTTCATGAAGTTTAGCATAATCGTTTATTTGATAATACGTTTTACCATCACGTGTAATTTTTTCAACGACACTATCGGTCTTCCCTTTTTCAAACGCCCAGGCAGATACCCATTGTCTGTTCACCATATGGTCTTCTTCAATATCATCCCCAAGTTTTATACGTATCAATTGTGTTATCAATCCATTGCGTATATATCCATCATATGCCGCTTTTCCGACCTTTTCCCAGTCATCAACCAATCCTAATTCCTGTAATTTTGGATCCATTAAATAATACAGTCCTATTAAATCTGCTCTGCCTTCTTCCATAGTAGAGGCATAATTTTTAAGTGTCTCTTTAGGCTGGCCAACACCTTTATTTATTTGTCCTGATGCATGTCCAATTACCTCATGTAAAGCAGTGTGCAATTTATCCGCCAGTTTGCCATATTTTTCCTCCAACTCAACTTCTTCGCCATCATGGGCGAATTCCAGTAGTCGTTTACTACCTCCGGCATTATTATACGAATCAAGTATATTACCCAAAGAAACCGATTTACTTCCATGTTGTTGACGAATCCAGTTATTGTTGGGTAGATTTACCCCAATTGGAGTACTCGGTGACGCATCACCCGACTCTCCCGCAACATTAATGGTCTTATAGGAAACACCAACTACATTGTTCTTTTTGTGCTCATCCATTAATGGAGAATTGTCTTCAAACCACTGTGCATTATCAGATAATACCTCCATTTTTCTAGACATTTCAAAGTCTTTGATCTGAACAATGGACTCATAAGATCCCCGATACCCTTTAGGATCTTTGTACACCTCAATAAAACCATTGATCCAATCTATATTACCCTCTGTGGAGGTTGCCCATTCTATACAGTACTTGTCCCAAGTATCCAAACTTCCTGTTCTATAATATTCTATCAATAGGCCCAAGGTTTTGGCTTGTTTTTCATTTTCCGCTACGCCTTTTGCTTTTTCGAGCCATTGTACCATCTCATCAATAGCACTACCGTACATGCCACCAGACTTCCAAACTTTCTCGACTAACTTTCCGTTTTCCCTAACCAAAGTTGAATTTAATCCGGCTTCTATTGGCATATCCTTTGGACCTTTATATGCAGTTTTATAAAAAGCCTCAACATCGGCATCCGTGATACTGGGGTCGTAAAAATTAATCGCCGATGAAGCAACGTTATCCACGCCTTTTTTCTTGTTTACTTTCTTGCTGTCCTTATCATTAAAAATAACATCAAAAGCTTCCCCTTCAAGAGTAGTATTTGTCTCAGTCAATAAAAAACTTAAAAATTCGGTGGAAAAATCAGGTTCTATTTTGTCATTGGAATAATGATGATGGATTCCACTGGAAAACCATACTCGTTTTAAATATATTTCAAATGCCTTCCAATCTTCGGTTGTTTTATCTCCGTTATATAAAGTGTAAATGTTTTCAAGGGCTTTTCTAATTTTTAAATTGTGGCGATAGTTCTGATCCCACATGATATCGCGCCCTGCCATTCCGGCCTGCGTTAAATAGTACACTAATTTTTTCTCCTTTAACGTAAGCTCATCAAAATTCGGTATTTGGTACCGCAATATTTTTAAATCTGCAACCTGTTCCACGATATACTCAAATTTCTGCTCGATCTCCGTAACAGGCACTACTTCTTCCACTTTTTCCTTACAGGACCATATCAGGCCGATAAAAAATAAACTACCAACAATATATTTTAATTTCATTTTATGGGATATTTGATTAACTGCTGTCAAATCTAACAAAAATCAACCTTTTTGTTATTCTTCTTGTGATAATAATACGTCCTCCCATTCAAATAATTTTTAAAGAATGGGTTGTATTGTGGATCCTGGAATAGATGAAATATGGAAAGCTCTGTCAGTGCCAGGCTTTTTTAGTCTAAAATATTGTTCCAATGCTCCTAACCCATTACATTTATGAAATGAATAATGATCTTTTAAAAACTGTATTTTCAGCCGAAGAATTTAGAGAAAGGGGACATCAATTAATTGATGAATTGTCTGAACATCTCGACCGGACCATTAATGAAAAATCATCTAAAGTCATTAACTGGAACCTTCCCAAAGAGGAACATGATTTTTGGATCGGCTTTTTAAAAGATGGGGATTCCGATTTATTGTTTACTGAAATTGTAAAGCACTCCATTCACGTTCACCATCCCAGATACATTGGCCATCAGGTAAGTCCAACTGCTCCAATTACGGTGCTATCAGGAATGATTAGCGCTGTATTGAACAATGGTATGGCCGTATATGAAATGGGGATGGCATCATCGGCCATTGAAAGGATTGTTACCGATTTATTGTGTAAAAAAATTGGTTATGATTCCGATTCCAATGGTTTTTTAACCTCTGGCGGAACACTGGCTAATCTTACAGCCTTGCTTTCCGCACGTAAGGCAAAAGTTTCTATCGATGTTTGGAACAAAGGGCATACAAAACCCTTAGGAATTATGGTAAGTGAAGAAGCCCACTATTGTGTAGATCGTGCTGCGAAGATTATGGGATTGGGTGAAGAAGGTATTATCAAAATCCAAACAGGCAAGAATTTTGATATGAAAACGTCGGCCTTGGAACAGCGTTATAAAGAAGCTACCGATGCTGGCATAGAGATCTTTGCTATAGTAGGCAGTGCGCCCTCAACCTCAACCGGCATATATGATGATTTGGAAGCCATCGCTAATTTTAGCGCAAAACGTAATCTATGGTTCCATGTAGATGGCGCCCATGGAGGTGCTGCTATTTATTCCCCGAAATATCATTATACCGTAAAAGGTATCGCCCATGCGGATTCAGTAGTTATAGATGGTCATAAAATGATGATGATGCCGGCAATTACGACTGCCCTACTTTATAAGGATGGGAAAAACTCACATACCACCTTTAGTCAAAAAGCCGATTATCTGTTAGAGCAATCGCAGGAGGAAGACTGGTATAATATGGCCAAGCGTACTTTCGAATGTACCAAGACAATGATGGCCATTCATTGGTTTACCTTACTTAAAACATATGGTGAAGAAATTTTTGATGAATTTGTGACCACACTTTATGATTTGGGGCATGATTTTGCCGAAATGATCAAGAATAACGATTATTTTGAATTGGCGGTAGAACCAATGTCCAATATTGTATGCTTTAGATACGTGGAAAAAAGATGGAACGAAGCCATACTAAACAAGGTAAATGCAGAAATACGCCAAATGTTGTTATCAAAAGGTGAATTCTATATTGTTCAGACCAAACTTCGAGGGAGACATTTCTTAAGAGTTACCATAATGAATCCTTTTACCACCTTGATCCACTTAAATCAATTGCTTGAAGAGATAAAAGCAAATGCACAGACTTTAACGGAACAATAATTGAGTTTCACAATACTATTTGTGCCTTTTAGGCCTTCATGGATTCCAGGATTTTCTCCTCGCCTTCTTTTTTGGAAAAATTAAGCGCACATTCGATTAAAGCCAAATGGGAATACGCTTGTGGGAAGTTGCCCAGTAATCGCTTTGTTTTAAAATCGATGTCTTCACTAAACAAGCCCAAATGGTTACTATAACTCAATAATTTTTCAAAAAGTTTTATTGCTTTTTCTTCCTCCCCAATTTTGAACAGACTATTGATAAACCAAAACGTACAGATGGTAAAGGAGGAGGATGGCAGCCCAAAATCGTCCTCGTTCTTATAACGGTATAATAATCCATCATTGCTGAGACCTTTCTCTATAGCCTTGACCGTATTTACAAATTTAGGATCTTTGGCATGTATAAATCCATAAGACTCCATTAATAAAAGGGAGGCATCAAGATTAGGGGAACCATAGGATTGGGTGAATGCATTTACCTCCTTATTCCATGCATTTTCATGAATATCTTGTTTAATTTCTTGTTCCAGCAGCGTCCATTTTTCTATTTTACGCATCTTGCCCAATATTTTGGCAACTTTAATGGCTCTGTCCAAAGCAACCCAACAGAGCACTTTGGAAAAAGTAAAGTGTCGGTCTTCAGTTCGGAATTCCCAAATTCCCTTATCGGGTTCCTGCCAATGTTTTCCTACAATCCAAACAATACCTTTAGTAATACTCCAAAGCTCCTCTCCATTTTCAATATTTGTGTCGAACTTCACCAACTGCTCGTAAATTACATCCATTAAAATGCCATAAATATCATTCTGGGTTTGTTTATAGGCTGCATTTCCAACGCGAACTGGTTTAGAACCCTTATACCCACTTAGATGCTCCAATGTTACTTCGGTAAGCTTCTTTTCCTTGTTGATGCCGTACATGATCTGTAGCTTCTCATCCTTGTCCGGTACTAGATCAATTATAAACTGCAGATATCTTTTTGCTACATTTTTGTGCCCTAATTCTGAAACCACCTTTACAACCATTGATGCATCCCGTATCCAACAAAAACGGTAGTCCCAATTGCGAACCTCTCCTATGGTTTCAGGTAAGGATGTGGTAGCAGCCGCCAAAACGGCGCCCGATTTATCGTAACTCAATAATTTTAATGTAATTGCGCTACGTATAATTTCCTCGTTGAATTTCTTATAATTTGGTGATTTATTGTTCCAGTTTAGCCAATATACCTTGGTGCGTTCCAGGTCCAAATAAATCTTTCTTGTGGTAGGTTGCAGAATTTTCTCGTTATACCCTAACAAAAAGAAACCATCCTCCACAATTTCTATCTCCCTGCCTTCTACCACAGCATTTTTGTTCAAAGAAGTATATAGAAATATAGTGTCAAACTTTTCGGTATCAGTCAGACTAACAACATGGTTTTTTTTAATGTAAGTTTCAGTAACGCCCAAAGCATACTCCAATTTTGGGTTATATAATACGCTAAATTTTGGTTTGCCAGTTATATGCCTTATGTATCTCACAATTTCCGGTGGTGCATGATATCCCCCACTTTCATTATGATATCTGGGCATGAAATCGTGCAACTCAAAGGTGTCTTCTCCATTGGAAAACCTTGTGATCAATATTGCAGTATGCTTTTTATATCGTTGTACTATCTTATAATCATGTGTGACATGGATTTCAAAACTTCCTCCGATGTCCTCGTCCAAAAGTTTGGCAAACACTGAAGAGGAATCAAACTCGGGCAAACAACACCAATCCAATGAACCCGTTTCCGATATCAATGCCGCACTCCTACAATTTCCAATGATTCCGTAATTTAAATTGTCCATATTTTAAATAATCTTAAAAAAACTCTTTTAATTGGTTTTGCAATCGAATTTGCCGAAATTTAGGAAAATTTCATTCCAATCATATTAAAATCATTCGATTTATGGCCAAAACTATCATAATCTCAAATAGATTACCTGTTCAATTACAAATTCACAATGGTTCCATCAAGGCAGAACCAAGTGTTGGTGGTTTGGCAACGGGTATGAAGTCTGTCCATTCAGGTGGAGATAGCCTTTGGATTGGTTGGAGTGGATTAACGGATGAAGAAATTCCACCAGAACTTATTTCAGATATTGATAAGGCGTTAAAAAAGCATGGTTGCTCCAAGGTAAACTTAACGGCAGAAGAAGTTGACGGATTTTATTACGGTTTTAGTAACCGTACTATATGGCCGTTGTTCCATTATTTTTTGGAATATTCGGAATTTGAACTGGAAAGCTGGAATACGTATAAGGAAGTAAATCAAAAGTTTGCGGATGCCATAGTGGAAAAGGCAGGGGAAGATGACACTATTTGGATACATGATTATCAGCTTATGTTGGTGCCCCAAATGGTGAAGGAACAACGTCCGAATATTGCAGTTGGATTTTTCTTGCACATCCCATTTCCTTCTTTTGAGATTTTTAGAACGCTACCGTGGAGAGAAGAAGTTTTAGAGGGTTTATTGGGGTCTGATTTAATTGGTTTTCATACCTACGATTATGAAAGACACTTTCTAAGTTCCGTTAGAAGGTTGTTGGGCCTTGAGGTCAGTTTTAATGAAATTTATGTTGATGATAGGGTAATAAAGGTCGATTCCTTTCCGATGGGGATCGACTATAAGAAATTTAGTGATGCTGCAAAAGAGCATCAACAGAAATCATCAGATCAACAATCGGAGTTACAACAAAGACTTAACACCCATAAACAATCTGATACTGATGCCAAATTAATTCTCTCAATAGATCGATTGGATTATTCAAAAGGCATCGCCAAAAGATTAAATGCATATGAATATTTTCTAAACAAATATCCTCAATACAAGGAAAAGGTCCGTTTAATTATATTGGCGGTCCCTTCACGATCCAATGTACCTCAGTACCAACTCCTTAAAAAAGAAATTGACGAACTGGTAGGGAGAATAAATGGAGAACTGTCCACAGTAAGCTGGACTCCTATTTGGTATTTTTACCGGTCCATGCCTTTCGAAAATCTTATTGATTTATATACTTCCTGTGACATTGCATGGTTAACCCCTATACGGGATGGTATGAATTTGGTCGCTAAGGAATATATTGCTACAAGAACCGATAAAACAGGAGTATTAATTTTAAGCGAAATGGCAGGTTCTGCAAACGAAATGAACGAATCCCTGCTAATTAACCCAAACAATTTTGAGCAAATCTCCGATGCAATGTACGAGGCCATTAATATGCCCAAGAAAGAACAAATTTCACGAAATGCTTTGTTACAAAAACGCCTGGAACGCTATAATGTGGAAAAGTGGGCCAATGATTTTATGACTTCACTTAAAGACCAGAAAGATAGTAACCAAACCTATGTATCCAGGCAATTGACCCAAAATATATTAAATTCTGTGGTGAGTTCATATAAAAAAGCTAAGAAAAGATTATTGTTTTTTGACTATGATGGGACCTTGGCGGGTTTTCACAATAATCCACAAAAGGCTTCCCCGGATGAGGAATTATATGAACTATTAGATACTATAAATGCCCAGGAAAACACAGAGCTTTATTTAATCAGTGGTCGTGATAAGGATACGTTTACCAGATGGTTTCTGCACAAGAAATATAATATGATTGTTGAACATGGGGTATGGATTTCACAAAAAGGTGACGAATTTAAATTGTTAGAGCAAGTTAAAAATGATTGGATGGACAAAATAAGGCCCGTTCTGGAATCATTTGTTGATCGCAGTCCAGGTACCTTTATAGAGGAAAAGAATTACTCCTTGGCATGGCATTATAGAAATACCGATCCCGATTTTGGGAACAAACGCGCCACGGAACTTACTACGGTATTGACCAGTTTAATAGCCAATGATAATTTAAGTGTTCTGTCCGGCAATAAGGTATTGGAAATCAAGAACAGTGGTGTAAACAAAGGACGTGCCGCAATGAGGGTATTTGCGAAGGACGATTATGATTTTATATTTGCAATTGGTGATGATTGGACCGATGAGTATATGTTCGAGGAACTCCCAGATACTGCAGTGACCGTAAAGGTTGGAATGCAAAAAACACAGGCCAAATATTTTATTAAAAACACCAAACGGGTAAGAGAGGTCTTGTCAAATTTTGTGATTGATCAATAAAATATCATCTTTTGAATATTGTTCATCCATTATTTTGGTCAGTTGCCAAAATAATACCGATTTTTAATTATTCAAAGTATAAGAACAGAAGCAATAAGCTCATGTCAATACACAAAAATAAGTTCGTTTTCAATCCAAAAATGAAAGGTTGAAACTAAAACCACATATTCTTCCCACTATCATTGTTTCACAATTTGCGTGTACCTCGTTGTGGTTTGCAGGTAATGCTGTTGTAGATGAACTTACCACAAGAACAGGGCTTGGTACAGAAATAATTGGATATGTACTTTCCTCAGTGCAACTTGGGTTTATTATTGGCACCCTAACTTTTGCCATATTGATGGTTGCAGATCGTTTTTCTCCTTCCAAAGTTTTTATGATTTGCGCCTTTTTAGCAGCGCTTTGTAACTATACTTTACTGGTGGATAATCTCACATCCTCCATATTGTTGGTGGTCCGCTTTGGAACGGGTTTCTTTTTGGCCGGTATTTACCCGATAGGAATGAAAATCGCTGCAGATTATTATGAAAAAGGGTTGGGCAAGGCGCTGGGATATTTGGTAGGCGCCCTAGTAATTGGAACAGCATTCCCATATTTGATTGATTGGCTACAGCTTGGAAGTAACTATACCATGGTAATAAAAACAACATCCGCCTTGGCGATAATTGGAGGGTTTGCCATGTGGTTATTGGTACCCCATGGCCCTTATAGAAAACCAAGTATACGTCTTCAAATTCAAGCTGGTCCTTCACTTTTTAAGATAACTGAATTTCGAATAGCTGCCTTTGGGTACTTTGGACATATGTGGGAATTATACGCCTTTTGGGCATTTACACCGCTAGCTCTGGCAACTTATAACAGTGTTCAGCACAAAGAGCTTCCCATATCGCTTTGGACCTTTGTTATAATTGCTGTAGGAGGTGTTTCCTGTGTAATTGGAGGTTACTTTTCTTTGCTGGTCACAAGTAAAAAAGTAGCCATTGTTTCACTGCTAATTTCTGGAATGTTCTGCCTGATTTCCCCTTTATTATTTTACTTTCCTTTAGTTGTTTTCCTAATCTCTTGGTGTTTGTGGGGTATGGCCGTAATTGCCGATTCTCCCCAATTCTCCACCTTGGTTGCCGATTCGGCACCTGCAACCCTAAAAGGTACTGGCATTACCTTGGTAAACAGTATGGGATTTGCCATAAGCGTGGTAAGTATTCAATTGTTATTGTTTATGATTGATAGGATAGATGCAACCTTTATTTTTATGTTGTTGGGAATTGGGCCTATTCTAGGATTGATAGGCTTGACAAAAAAATCCTCTTAACAATTTTTTATGAAATAATCACCTAAGATAAACGTACATTGGAATTCGAAAAAAAAACGGCATGAAAAAGATACTGTTACCAACATTTCTCTTTATTTCCTTATCAGTTTTCTCCCAAACCGACTCACGTTTGTATGATATCATAGATGCCGTATCAGCTGATCGAATTAAAAGTGATGTAACCACTTTGGCCAGTTTTGGCACACGACATACCTTGAGTGATACCATTTCTGAAACTCGTGGCATCGGAGCCGCAAGGCGATGGATCAAAAATGAATTTGATAAAATTTCCACTACATGTAATGATTGTCTAGAGGTTTTTTATCAAAAGGATCTGGTGAAAAAAGGTGATAATAAACGCATTGTAAAAGATGTTTGGGTAGTGAATGTTGTAGCAATTCAACGAGGAACCAAGTATCCCAATCGATTTATCATTATGAGTGGGGATATTGATTCAAGGGTCAGTGAACCAACAGATTTCACATCGGATTCCCCGGGAGCTAATGACAATGCCAGTGGTATGGCTGGTACTATTGAAGCTGCCAGGGTGCTTTCAAAATATCAGTTCGAAAGTAGTGTAATCTACCTTGGACTATCTGGTGAGGAACAAGGACTTTTTGGCGGCAAAGGTTTGGCTGCACATGCCAAAAAGAATGAATGGGATATTGTTGGAATTTTAAACAATGATATGATTGGAAATATTACGGGTGTCGATGGCGTGGTCAGTAATCGGGATTTCAGAATATTTTCCGAACCCGTTCCGCCTACGGAAACTGAAGATCAACGAAGGGCCAGACGATTTTATGGAGGGGAAGTAGATGGCATTTCCAGACAACTGGCACGATACGTGTATACAAATACCAAGACCTATATGCCAGAAATGAATCCGATGATGATCTATCGATTGGACCGGTTTGGACGTGGTGGACACCACCGCCCATTCAATGATGCAGGGTTTGCAGGAATACGTATTATGGAAGCCCATGAAAACTATACGCAACAGCATCAGGATATCCGTACCGAAAACGGTATTGCCTATGGAGATGTATTGGAACATGTAAATTTTGATTATGCCAAAAAGCTTACAGCTGTAAATGCCATTAACCTGGCATCAATTGCCTGGGCCCCACCAGCCCCAGAGGAAGTAAAGATTGGTGGCATAGTAGCACCCTCCGCTAAATTGCAATGGAGCAAAGTGAATGGGGCTATCGGCTATAAAATTTATTGGAGGGACACCACCTCCCCTACTTGGGATAATAGCAGGTTTGTAGGCAATGTTACCGAATACACATTGGATGGAATTGTTATCGACAATTTCTTTTTTGGGGTCGCCGCCATTGGCAAGGACGGATATGAAAGTATGGTCGTATTTCCAAATGGTGTATTTAGGGATTAACCCAAAATCGGAATTACTTTAAATTATTTTCCTGAATTTTGGGAAAAGAAATTGAACTATGAAAAATATAATAACATCATTATTCATACTTTTATTTATTCATATTTCATGTAAATCGGATAAAAAGAAGGAAACCCGCTAGATTTGATATGATAAAAAATGATTGGTTCCAATCCTCAACTACCGATTAAAATGAAGAATATATTTATGGCATTTGTGCTTTGTGTAGTCCAAAATGCAAATGCCCAAAATCATCAATTTACAGAACAGGACACTCTTAGAGGGAGTATAACTCCTGAGCGGGAGTGGTGGGACCTCAACTATTACCATTTGGATATTAAAGTAGAACCGGAAAACAAAACAATTTCCGGCACCAACACCATTCGTTATCAGGTTTTAGAAGAAGAACAGGTCTTGCAAGTAGATTTACAGCCTCCCATGAAGATAAATAAAATTACCCAGGATGGAGAATCGTTGGAGTTTAGTTCAAACATCAATGCACACTTTGTATCACTGCAAAAACAACAGAAAAAAGGAGAATTCAACGAAATAGTGGTTACCTATTCAGGAATTCCAAAGGAGGCGGTAAGAGCTCCATGGGATGGTGGTTTTTCATGGAAAAAGGACAGCAACGGAAAACATTTTATTGCAACTTCCTGTCAAGGATTAGGGGCAAGTGTTTGGTGGCCAAATAAGGATCATATGTACGATGAGGTGGACAGTATGGCCATAAGCGTTGAAGTACCCAAAAATTTGATGAATGTTTCCAATGGTCGACTCTTAAGGGTAGACGAGAATGAAAAAACTAAAACCTATCATTGGTTTGTTCAGAACCCCATAAATAACTATGGGGTAAATGTAAATATCGGGGATTATGTGTATTTCGGCGAAACCTATGATGGTGAAAAAGGAATCCTTGATATGGATTACTACGTACTCCGTGACAATTTGAAAAAAGCCAAAGAACAGTTCAAACAATCTCCTAAAATGATGAAAGCATTTGAACATTGGTTTGGGCCATATCCGTTTTATGAGGATAGTTTTAAATTGGTGGAAGTGCCGTACTTGGGAATGGAACACCAAAGTTCTGTTACTTACGGTAACCAATATGAAAACGGATATTTGGGCAGAGATTTATCCGGGACAGGCTGGGGGTTGAAGTTCGATTTTATCATTATACATGAGGCGGGCCACGAATGGTTTGCAAATAACATCACCTACAAGGATGCTGCTG
>CAXMOE010000021.1:0-16752 GCA_964194835.1 uncultured Flavobacteriaceae bacterium
GATTTATAACGAAAACCCCTTGGAAGTGGCTAAGGAATTTGAAGCCTGTGGAATAGAATACCTGCATTTGGTAGACTTGGACGGAGCAAAGTCCAAACATATTGTAAACCACCAAGTATTGGAAAAAATTGCATCCCATACCAATTTAAAAATCGACTTTGGAGGTGGACTTAAAACTGATGATGATCTTCGTATAGCCTTTGAAAGTGGTGCAAACCAGGTTACAGGGGGTAGTATTGCCGTGAAAGATAGAGAGACCTTTATAGGCTGGTTAAATAAATTTGGAGCAGATAAAATTATATTGGGGGCAGATGCGAAGGATGAAAAAGTGGCCGTTTCGGGTTGGTTAGAAGAATCACAGGAAGAATTAATTCCGTTTATTCAAAGTTATCTTAAAAGAGGTGTTTCCCATGTTATTTGCACGGATATCAGTAAGGATGGTATGTTGCAAGGCCCTTCATTTGAATTGTATAAAAAAATAATATCAGAAACATCAGTTTTATCAAAGGATCAACTTGAGCCTGTTGAAGGAGATAAGAAAATTTCGCGTCCTTTAAAACTTATCGCATCAGGAGGAATATCAACGTTTAACGAATTGCCATTATTGGCTGAATTGGGCTGTGAAGGAACCATCATCGGAAAAGCCATATATGAGAATAAAATAAGCCTGAAACAATTAGAACGATTTATAGTATCACAATAGAATATAATGTCAGAAGTAATCGCAAAAGAATTTATTGAGCAGGCCATTTATAGAATGGATGAAAGCACACGCATGGTCAAAACCAGTTTGGACCTGTTGTCTGAAGATGATATTTGGAAAAAACCAAATAACGCTTCAAACAGCATTGGAAATTTGATAATGCACCTTTGCGGGAACATTACACAGTATGTGATTGCATCCCTAGGAGAAATTGAAGATACTCGGGAGCGAAGTAAGGAGTTTGCCGTAACTTCTGGACTTGGGAAGGAGAAGTTGTGGACGAAGCTTTTCGAAACTGTAGAGCTGGCAAAAAATACAATGCTTCAAGTTCCAAAGGAAAAATTGTTAAAAAAACGAAGGGTCCAGGGCTTTGACCTATCCGGAATAGGCATTGTACTGCATGTTGTGGAACACTATTCCTACCATACCGGTCAAATCGCCTTTTGGACCAAACTTTTAAGAGAAAAGGACTTGGGCTTTTATGACGGCTTGGACCTGACTATAAAAAATAGAGATTAAAATGCTGACAAAACGAATAGTTCCTTGCTTGGATATTAAAAATGGCCGTACGGTTAAGGGTATAAACTTTTTGGATTTACGGGATGCTGGCGATCCGGTTGAACTTGCTGAAATTTATGCCGATACCGGTGCGGATGAATTGGTTTTTTTAGATATCTCGGCCACAGAAGAAGGGAGAAGGACCTTGGCCAACCTTGTATTAAGGGTAGCTGAAAAAGTGAACATTCCCTTTACGGTAGGTGGGGGCATTTCCTCCGTGGAGGATGTGGACGTGTTATTGCATAATGGTGCGGACAAAGTATCCATTAATACATCGGCAGTAAAAAATCCTGAATTAATCAATAATCTCGTAGCCAAATTTGGATCTCAATGCATTGTTGTTGCAATAGACGCTAAACTCATTGATGGGGATTGGAAAGTACATTTGATGGGGGGTAAGGTGCCTACCGAACTCGATTTGTTCGAATGGGCAAAGGAGGTTGAACTGCGTGGGGCAGGTGAAATTCTTTTTACTTCTATGGATCACGATGGCACTAAAAACGGATTTGCCAATGAAACACTATCCAAATTGTCTAAAGAAGTAAACATACCAATTATCGCTTCAGGTGGTGCTGGTAATGTACAGCATTTTATTGATACCTTTAGTATTGGAAATGCCGATGCTGCGTTGGCGGCAAGTGTATTTCATTTCAAGGAAATAGTGATCAATGATTTAAAAGAGGAACTTAAAAGGAATAATATTCCTGTGAGATTATAATTAACCATCACTCAGTGCAGAATCAAGAGGAGTCTAAAAGCAAGACCCTTTACGATTTCGTTACTTTAAGTGACCCAATATTATCGTATGAAAATAAATTTCAATAAACATCCTGACCAACTTGTCCCAGCCATTATTCAAGATGCAACAACTAAAAATGTATTGATGTTGGGATACATGAATTCAGAAGCTGTTGAGAAAACAAACCAAACCAAAAAGGTCTCTTTTTATAGTCGTTCAAAACAACGGATATGGACCAAAGGTGAGGAGAGCGGAAATTATCTAAATTTGGTTGATATTAAAATCGACTGTGACAATGATACATTGCTAATCACCGTTAATCCGGATGGCCCTGTCTGCCACAAGGGAAGTGATACCTGCTGGAATGATGAAAACGAACAAAATTATGGGTTTATTTCTCATTTGGAAAACGTAATCCAGGATAGAAAAATACGTGAAGAGAATAACTCTAATGTAAAGAAAAAACCGAGTTATGTATCTTCTCTTTTTAGGAAAGGTATAAATAAAATTGCCCAAAAAGTGGGCGAAGAGGCCATTGAAGTGGTTATAGAGGCAAAAGATGATAATAAGAATCTATTTCTTAACGAAAGCGCAGATTTATTGTTCCATTATTTAATCCTATTGCAGGCAAAGGGCTTTAAATTAAATGATATTGTAGAGGTGCTAAAAAAAAGACATTAAATCCTAAAAGATTTATTGTTCCAATGTATTTGGAGATTCTGGTTGTGAATGCGATTCGGCCCAAATATCCAACACAGTAATTAACTCTTGGGTGCTATTGTATACTTTTTTACTATAGTAGCGTCCCCTATCCCAATCTGCAGGGTCTGCCGCTTTTTCTGCATCACTTGTAATATCCAAAATCGTTTCAGTCAAATTCTCACAATCACAATTTTCAAAGCCCTCAGTTATTCTTTGGTAAGATTCCAAAGTTTTGCCCGAATAATACATTTGATGTTCAAAATTATTAGCCTTTAATGCCTTTTTTGAATGAGACAATGCATAAGAAGCAATACTATACACAAGTGCACAATCGTCCTCTGAATTGGTTGGTAAAAAACATAGGATCGAAATTATTACAATAGTTAATTTGTTCATAGTAAAAGCAGAGTAAAGATTTGTTGTTAGGAAAACGGAACAAACCTTTTAATATTGTTTAGAACCAACTTGAAAACACCAAAGAGTAAACCATTCATTTTGCTCTATTTAGCCATGGTTGGACCAAATAGATTCATCCCTTCCAAAATGCTCTGAACCGTTAAGTTTTCATTAAAACCTGCAGCTTAATTGCGAAATGTGCTATTTTTATAAAATGGCTATGAAAAGAAGTAAAGGTATACGTTTCTCCTCTTACGAAGCGCCAGAGAAAACTCCATTTGAAAAACTTTTTGAAATTTTCAAAGAACTTATTACACATACCTCGGGTGACGTTGACGAGGCATTGGACTGGCTACGGGAATTAGATAAGGAATATGAGCTTACGGATGAAAATTACACTATAGACGATTTCATAGAAGACTTAAAAAATAAAGGATATCTCCGCGAAGAGTTGGAAAATGGAGAAGGCGATGGCGAAGGTGATGGAAATGGCGACTTGTTGATTACTGCTAAAATGGAACGTGCTATTCGACAACAAGCGTTGGATCAAATTTTTGGGAAATTAAAACGAAGTGGTTCTGGCAATCATAGAACTGGTAAATCCGGGAGAGGGGATGAACATACCGGGGATTTTAGGGAATATCGATATGGTGATGCCCTGGAACATATCTCCATGACCGAAAGTTTAAAAAATGCGCAAATAAATCACGGTTTGAGTAGTTTTTCACTTACAGAAGAGGACTTGGTGGTGGAAGATACACAATACAAGGCACAGATGAGTACTGTGCTCATGATTGATATTAGCCATAGTATGATATTATATGGAGAGGATAGAATTACTCCTGCAAAAAAAGTGGCCATGGCCTTAGCCGAGTTAATTACGACACGTTACCCTAAAGACACGCTCGATATTCTGGTCTTTGGAAATGACGCTTGGCCCATTCCAATAAAAGATTTACCCTATTTAAAAGTAGGTCCCTATCATACCAATACGGTCGCAGGAATTCAATTGGCTATGGATATGTTGCGCAGAAAACGGAATACCAACAAACAAATTTTCATGATTACCGATGGCAAACCAAGTTGTTTGAGACTTCCAGACGGAAGCTATTATAAAAACAGTGTTGGTCTGGACGACTATATCGTTGAAAAATGTTATGCCATGGCACAACAAGCCAGAAAACTACATATTCCCATAACTACTTTTATGATTGCCCAAGACCCTTATTTAATGCAGTTTGTACGTCATTTTACAGAAGCCAATAAGGGAAAGGCGCTTTATACAGGAATAAAAGGATTAGGGGAAATGATTTTTGAAGACTATGAACAAAATAGGAGGAAACGATTAAAAGGATAGGTGGTATAGTAGTGTAAGAAAAATATAAAAAAAGAAGAACAATAAAAGAGAACAAGAAAAGGGAATATGAAAATTGACCATACAAAAATCACCACATTGGGTGAACTTAAAAAGGCAGGGTACCAGAGTAAGGGCATTAAAGATGAACTACGGGACAACCTACGGCATAAAATCCAAAATAAGGAGAATACTTTTAATGGTGTTTGGGGCTATGAAAATTCTGTAATTCCTGAATTGGAGAGAGCTATTCTATCACGGCACAATATTAATTTGTTAGGGTTAAGGGGACAGGCCAAGACAAGGTTGGCGAGATTGATGGTGCATTTATTGGATGAATGGATTCCAGTAGTAGAAGGTTCTGAAATCAATGATGACCCATTAAAACCCATATCGCGATATGCCAACGAACTCATCAAGGAAAAGGGCAATAAAACCCTTATTTCATGGTTGCACAGGGATGAACGATTTTATGAAAAATTGGCTACACCAGATGTTACGGTAGCTGACTTGATTGGCGACGTAGACCCCATTAAAGCTGCAAATCTTAGGCTGTCTTATGCCGACGATAGGGTAATACATTTTGGGATGATTCCACGTGCCAACCGTTGTATTTTTGTAATAAACGAATTGCCCGATCTGCAAGCTCGTATACAGGTATCCCTGTTCAATATTTTGCAGGAGGGAGATATTCAAATACGAGGGTTTAAACTACGGTTACCACTGGATCTGCAGTTTGTTTTTACGGCAAACCCTGAGGATTATACCAACAGGGGAAGTATTGTTACTCCACTTAAGGATAGGATAGGTTCGCAAATTTTGACACACTATCCAGAGGATATGGAGACTGCCCGTAAAATAACCGACCAGGAAGCCCAATTAGATCAACGTCAAACCAATTCTGTCTATGTGCCCACTATGGCCAAGAATTTATTGGAACAAATTAGTTTTGAGGCCCGTAAAAGTGAATATGTTGATGCAAAAAGTGGGGTAAGTGCACGGATGAGCATAACTGCTTTTGAGAACTTATTGAGCACGGCCGAACGTAGGGCCCTTCAGAGCGGAACCGAGAAAACAGTTGTTAGATTAACCGATTTTATGGGTGTCATTCCATCGATTACCGGTAAAATAGAATTGGTATATGAAGGAGAGCAGGAGGGAGCAGGGGGTGTGGCGTCTATTTTAATAGAGGATGCTATAAAATCTATCTTTCCAAACTATTTTCCAAATATTGAAAAACTGGAACACAAAAATGCCGAAAGCCAATATGACGATTTGATCAGTTGGTTTTTTAACGGGGAAGGATTTGAATTGATGGATGATGCTACGGATAGTGAATATAAAAAGCAACTAGACAGTATAGCTCCATTGAATCAACTCATAAAAACATACCAAGCTGATATATCGGAACAGGACGTTTATTTTCTCAAGGAATTACTTCTTTGGGGACTTGTGGCCCATAAAAAACTGAGCAAACACCGGTTTATGCAAGGCTATCAATTTAAGGACCTTTATGGAAGTTTTATCAGTGGATTATAGGCCTTAAAAATTAGATTTAAAAAGCCCTCCAGATATGGGAGGGCTTTTTTTAAAATTTTGTTCTATTCTTGCCGAGAACCTAAATTCTCGTTTATAGTTTCAAAGCTGTAGTCTCCCACAATTTCTCTTCGTTGTTTAAAGGTTAGTAATGTCAACACTAACAATACAAGATATAATGCCAATATAAAGCTGCCAATGGGGACAAAAGTACCCGGATTTACATGATTTTCAAATTCAGTATAACTCCATAAAATGGTTATGGAATCAAACACCTTGAAAACATATACAAAAAATATGATATATAGGGAATATTCCAAATTGCGCATCTGGGTATCAGCCAATTCCTCTTCTTTTATTTTGGACCACATAGCATATAAAAACACAAGGTGAACCATAGCCAATAGAGGAAAAATATAATTGTCGAATTTAAAAAAGTAAAACTTATTGGTATAAAGGCCGTAGAAATTAAATATGGTCAGTAAAATAATAATGCATAAGGATAATATTAGGTTCATTTTCCACGAGATTAGTCGTAAACTTAAATTCATAGTTAGTAGGTTTCGTGGTTCGGGGGAACCGTTTATTTGAAATTTAGAACGACATCAAATTTTGTTTATTTTATTAATTTCGATGAAGTGCAATTAATGTTGGGAATGTTGAAAAAAGAGTGGTGTAGATAGCAAATATGAGCAAACGAAATAACAAGCTATGGCCTTTCCGTTCAGCTTACCTTAGAGTTAATCATAGAAAAGTACGAAAAAGTTGTTCTTCTTTTTGAATACTTAAATAATTTGTAAGGGTATTTGGCTTAAACCAGTTCCTTGTTTGGAACTCTTTTCAACGGGTACCATTTAAAGTAGGTTGCGCTTCGCCAAAGCCATTCCAAAGGACCGTATTGAAAATTTTTCAACCACCAATTGCTTAATGCTATTTGAATTCCAATAACTACTATCCCAATTAAGAAGGTATAACTATTGCGCAATTCTCCAAGATAACCCAATCCCCATCCATAGAGAAGATAGGTACCCACAACACTCTGTGTGACATAGTTGGTCAATGCCATTCGACCATATGGTGAAAAAACTCTTAAAAGTCGTTCTCCCTTTACCTTTCTATAGACGATTACAAAAAGTGCTATAATAATGAATGTCATGGCAATATTGTTAAGGTCAAAAGCGGTAAGACCTAACATTGCGGTCCAGTTATCAAAAGTTACGTTCTCCCCCAATCTGGAAAAAGCCAAGATCGCAAGTATAATCGAAATCACAAAAGTTGCGCTCGACCATATCAATACATTATTTACAAGTTTTTTATTTTCGGCAAAGTTTTTAAAAAATTGGGTTCTGCCCACATAAAGTCCCAATAGAAAAAAACCAAAAGTTAAAAACCCTCTGGAAAAGACGCCTAATTGAAAGTCCATTTTCATCAGATGTCCCTCAGTGGCATTGGACAAGAACACTTGCCCTAATGTCCCATTTTTAATAGTATCAAAATAGTTGATTATTACAGGATTATCGGGCAAAAATTCCATTCCACTAAAGATAGATGCTCCATTGGTGATCATAAATACAATGTATCGTCCCAGTCCCAAAAACAATATGGCAGCAAAGCCCAAAACCCATTTGTTATCCAATTTGTAGAATGGAATGAGAAAAACACCCAAAATAGCATAAACAGTTAATATATCCCCACGATAAAATAAATGATGTAGAAAACCAATACCCAGTAAAATAATTAACCGCCAAAGAAAACGACCTTTATAATCATTTCCTTTAGTATTGGCGTTATCCATTTGTAAGAAAAAGCTAAGACCAAATAGAAAAGAGAAAAGAGCAAAAAATTTCCCCCTTAAAAATAGTTGAATAAACCCGTCTACCACATAATCAGGGATGCCTTGATGAGTAGCATCCATAACATTTTCTGGGGTAAGTGCCCCCACGTAATTTTCGACCATGTGCACAATAACGATTCCCGCAAGGGCAAATCCGCGAAGTGCGTCAATAATTTCAATTCTGTTTTTGGTGGTTGTGCTGGTTGTGATGGCCATACTGGATGTTTATGTTAACAATGAGACTACTTTTAACAGAATTTGTTACACTTTTATGTGAGTATTTCTCAATCAGAATATGAGCTATTATTTTTACGGTAGTCCTTGTATTACATGGATAGAATTAATTGTAGAAAATAGTACTAAATATTGAAATAAGGGACATGTTATAAACTGTTGGATCAAGAGTAAGAACTTTGTCACAATAAACCAATTAAAATTTGATGCTTCTACTGGCTAATGTAATATTCGGGTCGGTCATTTAATGCTTAGGATATCCAATGTCTTTTAATCGCCAATTTAGCAAAAAACACTAATCCAAATCCAACAATTATAACCATAAGGGGCATTACCATTCCACCTGGACCATAAACATCAAAACTATTGCTCATAAAGAAAGAATGGCTCATTTGTGAAAGAACCCCAATCAAAGAAATGACAAGCACAGGTTTTGCCCATTTTTTTTGCAATAGTAGTAGGACACACCCTAAGGCACCGCCAAAAACTGCAATGGCAAAAGCTGCAGTTACCCAAGCGGGCTGGGTTTCATAAAGTATACGTTCTGCCTCCGGTAATTGCGCGAGAGTTTCATTTGACATATAGGCCACTTCTAAATAGGCCATAACTCCCATAATATTCCAAACAAGGGCCAATGTACTTGAAATCCAAAACCAAAGTGGTGGTTTAACTGTTAATTTATCTTTCATTTTAAATTGGTTTAGTTTTAACTTTGAGTATCACAAATTACAAAAAAAAGTCTTGTTTGTCCATAAGCTATTGATTTTAAGAACTATATAATAATAGATTCAAACGTCTTCAACTATAAAAATGTAGTTATATTCCTTTTAATAACTATGGTTTTTCTTGTTCCTTGGATAAGCACTATTTTTATGCTGCAAACAATGATACATGCAAACAGAACGTAATTGCTACTTGATTAATATTCAATTTTTGGGATTTAGATATAGTGGCTGGCAAAAACAGCCGGGGCAAAAGACCATAGAAAGTATGCTTCTTAAAACCTTAAAATTTATCCTTCCGAGCAGGAAACTTAAAATTTTGGGAGCTGGACGCACCGATGCAAAGGTTTCCGCATTGGATGCATCATTTGAATTGTTTCTTGAGGATGGCCCAATTGAGGACGTTGATGCATTTATGGAAGATTTTAATACTAATTTACCTCCTGATATTAAGGTAATTAGAATAACTAATGTGGATAAAAAGTTTAACATTATTAAGCACAGTAAAACCAAGGAATATGTGTATCTTTTTTCTTTTGGACAAAAAAACCATCCCTTCTGCGCGCCTTACTTGGCAAATATAATCGAGGATCTGGATATAGAATTAATGCAAAAAGCAGCCAGATTGTTTGAAGGCACCCATAATTTCAAGGCCTTTACAGCAAGACCAAGAGAAAATGCCGAGTTTAAACGAACCATTACCTCATGCATATTAAGGGAAAACACAATATTGCAGGCCAACTTCTTTCCCGATAATAGTTACGCCCTCCATGTTGTTGGAGCAGGTTTTATGAGATATCAGATCCGGATGATGATGGGTGCCTTGATCCAATTGGGAAAAGGGGAGCTCAAAATCAGTGACATTGAAGCATCCTTACTTGAGAATAATGATACAAAGCTGACCTATGTGGCACCAGGCTCCGGACTACTCTTACACCGATTGGAGTTCAGCTAAACTAGTTAGCATTCCCTAGTTTTATTTTTTGTAATTTGGAGCTAACGACTTTGTATGGGGAATTGGGGATACATAATTTTGATAATTGTGGGAACATATTTTGTAATTAGCGTTGCAATATATTTTTTACAGGATCGATTTATGTTTAAGCCCGAACAATTACCCAAAGATTTTCAATTCTATTACAAAAATCAGGAAACGGAGGAATATAATATAGAAACAAGGGATGGAGCAACCATCAATGGACTACGATTTATCTCGAAAAACCCAAAAGGCATAGTTTTTTACCTTAAGGGTAATTCCAAAAGTATTAAAGGATGGGGTAAATTTGCAGTGGACTTTACACGTCACGGTTATGATGTGTTGATGGTAGATTACCGGGGATTTGGCAAAAGCACGGGAAGACGCACCCAAAAGGCCATTAAGCGCGATTTACAAGTTGTTTATAACACGTTAAAGGAGAAAGTACCCGAAAAATACATCGTTCTCTATGGGCGCTCATTAGGTTCTGGCTTTGCCACAAAACTTGCATCTATGAACAATCCCAGAATGTTAATTTTGGATGCACCATATTATAGTCTAAGTAAGGTCGCAAAAAAATACATGCCCTTTATGCCGCTTTCCCTATTAATTAAATTTCCTATGCCAACTTACAAATGGTTAAGGTATGTAAATTGCCCAATTCACATTATACATGGAACGGACGACAAACTTATTCCATATAAAACCAGTGTAAAACTTTCCAAAATTAAACCAGTGTCGACCAGATTGTATACCGTCATAGGTGGTGGACACAAAAATTTAAACACTTTTGAATCATATCACAGGATGCTAAGTGAAATTATTACGACCAAGCCCAAAGCAGTGAATTTGGAAGGCTCAAGTATTCATGTGAAACATTCATCAAAAAGAAGCAATGCGAAGGTTTAATAAAATTGGCAAAGCTTTACTTTTATCGGCCATACTTTTAATTACTATGCTATATTTTTTGCAGGAAAAACTCATTTTTTTATCCACTAAATTACCTATTGACCATGTGTTTTCTTTTTCCCAACCTTTTGAAGAAATATTTTTGACATCTAAAGACGGAGCAAAATTAAACGCGGTGCATTTTAAACAGGAAAAACCAAAGGGGCTAATTTTATATTTCCATGGCAACGCGGGCGATCTATCTCGTTGGGGAACCATTGCCACTTTTTTTGTGGGTAAGCAATATGATGTGATTATAATGGATTATAGGACCTATGGTAAAAGTACGGGCAAACTCAGTGAATCGGCGCTACATGAAGATGCACAGCTGTTCTATGATTATGCCTTGAAGAAATATGATGAACAATTTATTACTCTTTATGGGCGTTCCTTGGGAACGGGTATTGCGATACGGTTGGCCTCAAATAATAAACCAAGCAAACTCATTTTGGAAACACCCTTTTATAGCTTAATGGATGTCGCAAAAGAAAGATTTCCATTTTTACCCGTTAAGTGGTTATTGCAATACAAGCTTTTGTCCTTTAAATATGTAGGGGATATATCCTGCCCAATTACGGTATTTCATGGTACAAACGACGATGTTGTACCCTACGAATCCGGTAAGCGTTTGTTTGTGTCCATTCCTAATCATGACAAAAAAATGTACACCATAGAAGGAGGGGAGCATAATAACTTGGTCCAGTTCAAAGCCTATTTAAAAGGTGTTCAGGAAGTGCTAAAATGAATTAATCAAATAAATTTGAAGATAAATAACGATCGCCCCGATCACATACGATAGAAACAATAATACCGCTTTCCAGTGATTCTGCCAATTGCAAGGCAGCAACAGCAGCCCCCCCGCTACTCATCCCAGAAAAAATGCCTTCCTCTTTTGCCAATCGTTTGGTCATAATAACAGCTTCCGCTTCACTGACCTCAATTATGGAATCAACTTTTTTAGGGTCAAATATTTTTGGAAGGTATTCCACCGGCCATTTTCGTATACCTGGGATCTTGGATCCATCGGTAGGTTGTACACCTACAATTTGTAGGTCAGGGTTTTGTTCTTTTAAGTAGGTAGATGTACCCATAATTGTGCCGGTTGTACCCATGGAAGAAACAAAGTGAGTGATTTTCCCTTCAGTGTCCCTCCAAATTTCGGGTCCAGTGGTTTTATAATGGGCCTTCCAATTATCTACGTTGGCAAACTGGTTTAGCATTACGAATCCCTCATTTTTTACCTTGGCTTCCGCATAATCTCTGGCACCTTCAATCCCATCATCAGAAGGAGTAAGGATAACCTTTGCCCCATATGCTCTCATGGTCTGCACCCTTTCTTTTGTTACGTTCTCTTGCATGACCAATTCAATATCCAGGCCATATATACCCGCAATCATCGCAAGTGCTATTCCTGTATTACCACTGGTAGCTTCAATGAGTTTGGAATTTTGGTCAATTTCACCCCTTTCCAATCCACCTTTAATCATGTTAAACGCAGCGCGATCTTTTACACTGCCACCGGGATTATGGCCTTCTAGCTTAAAAAATAGTTTCACGTTGGGGTTTTGGTTTAAAACCTTTGATTCTACCAAAGGTGTGTTCCCAATTAAATCCAATAAGTTATGAGACATGCGGAACCGTTTTGATTTTAATTTCAGGATTGTGATATACGGTTGAATTTGCGGGTACGGAAGCCGTGATCCAAGCATTACCACCAATAACACTGTTCTCCCCAATTATAGTTTTACCTCCCAAAATTGTAGCGTTGGCATAAATGGTAACATTGTTTTCTATGGTAGGATGGCGCTTAGTTCTCCGAAGGTTTTTTGCCACATAAAGTCCGCCTAAAGTCACCCCTTGGTATATTTTAACGTTGTCTTTGATTATTGCCGTTTCGCCAATAACGACACCTGTTGCATGGTCTATAAAAAACGATTTTCCAATATGTGCCCCTGGATTAATATCGACTCCGGTCTGTCTATGCGCATATTCGGTCATTAAACGTGGTACAAGAGGAAAACCTACATTGTAGAGTTCATGGGCAAGTCTATAAATGGCGATAGCATAAAAACCTGGATAAGCCATATATACCTCTTCAATAGACAATGAAGCTGGATCACAATTCACAATGGCCTCAGCATCCATGTTTAACTTTTCAAGAATTTCAGGAAGTTTTACTACATAATTTTCCCAGACTTTTTTACAAGGCTTGTCAACTTCCCAGCACGCCAAACCAACCAGTGCATCAAATTCTTCTGCTAAATGTTTAAGGTTTTCCTCAACAGGAGTTTCTATATCAAAAAGAGTATAAAAGAGTCGATTGGTAAATCCTTCCACTTGCTCTTTTAAGCGATACCTTAAATTGGGCTGCTTTTTATGTTGAATTATTTTCTCTATGATTGATTGCTTATCCATATATTTAATTCTGAATTCAAAATTAACCATTATTTCAAAAGTACATTATCCCAAATGGTTAACTTTAGCTTAAATTATATCGAATCTTAGTCGTATGCAACAATCTGTGATTACTGAAAATGCACTTTCTTTCTGCAAGAAATTGGAAAATAACAATACCAGAGAGTGGTTTGCTGAACATAAAATGGAGTTTAAAGAAATAGAAGCTGATGTTAAGTCTTTTTGCACCTCCCTTATGGAAAATCTCGAATCTCATGATGATATTGAAAAAATAAAAATGTTCAGGATTTATCGGGATGTACGTTTTTCACATGACAAAACCCCATATAAAACTCATTTTGCCTGCTCTTTTTCTAGAGCCGGATCGTGGCTCCGAGGAGGGTATTATCTTAGGATTAAGCCAAACGAAAGCTTTGTAGCAACCGGATTTTGGGGGCCAAATAAAGAGGATTTGTTCCGGATAAGAAAGGAATTGGAGTTGGATGCCACAGAATTTAGGAATGTGATCAATGAAAATTCATTTAAACAGATGTGGGGGGAAATACAGGGAGATGAACTTAAAACAGCGCCCAAGGGATTTGATAAGGAACATCAAAATATTGATTTGATAAGACGGAAACAGTTTATTTTTGTAAGAAAATTTACGGATAAAGAAGTATTGGCACCCAACTTTATAGAGGTCGTAAACGATTCTTTCACTGCTATCCGTCCGTATTTTGATCTAATGAGCGAGATTCTCACTACCAATCTCAATGGAGAATCTTTATTAGACTAGCACAGAACTTTCGAAAAGTTGTAACTGATCCTTAAGACGCTCTATTACCGTATTCATCATGCGTTTATTAAGGGCTGACGAATTTTTGATGTAGATTTCATACTCCTCGACGGTAAATTGTCCAATGATCATGCCTTTTAAAGAGTTCCTAAACTTTATATCTTTTTGAATTGCATTTTCAATGTAATTTTCCCTGTTTTCAGTAGATAAATCATAAAATGCATTTTTATGCTTGTTTACGTAATTTCTAAAAACAGCAAGGAGTAAAAAGTTCTGTAATTTGATGATCGGACGCAGGGTTTTATTCTGAAACCGTTCGTCATCACTTGTATTTTCTGTAATTTTGGCGGAAGGAATATTGGGGCGAATCTCTAAAAGATACTGGGATCTATTGGTCATCATGTGTGGTTTTTATAAAGATAGGAATTAACAACCCTTTCCATTTGTTGCCTCAAATTATTTTTAACGGGGTTATGAACAGTGGTTTCCCAATTAATTTCTCCATGGTCATGCATGGTTTTATCTTATATCAATCAAAAACAAAACTTAAACCATTATGATTTATTGGAAAGTTTCTGAGTTCAAAAACAAAGAAAATCTTTAGAAGACACCACTAATAATGTCAATTTCTACAAAAATTGAGACTGAAATCGCAATACCATAAAAATGGTAAACAGTTGGGAGCAGAACCTGGATTTATTATAGCTTTTGTAGTAATTTTGATATTGCAAAAACTTGATTTATGAAATTTCATACCAGAAAATGGGTAAAGCCCGAAGATTTAAATGCCAATGAAACGCTCTTTGGAGGCAAGGTCCTGGCTTGGATTGATGAAGAGGCTGCACTTTACAGTATTATTCAGTTGGAAAGTAAAAAGGTGGTTACCAAGTATATGTCTGAAATCAATTTTATGAGTACCGCCAATAAAGGTGATATTGTAGAAATTGGAATAAAGGTAATTAAGTTCGGAAATACTTCGTTGACTCTTAATTGTGAGGTGCGTAATAAAATGACCAGAGAAACGATAGTCACAGTAGACAATATTATAATGGTGAATTTAGGAGAGGATGGAAAGCCAAAGGAGCATGGGAAAAGAAAAATAGAGTACGTAAAAGATAGATTGACTGCTAAAAACTAATCGTTGGACAGTGTTTTAGCTATGGCCTGCACTTCATCCAAGACCCGTAAAAGATTACCTCCCCATAATTTTTCAATTTCAGATTCGGTATACCCTCTATTTACCAATTCCAGTGTTATATTGAAGGTTTCCGAGGCATCTGACCATCCTTCAATACCACCACCTCCATCAAAGTCAGAACTTATACCCACATGATCAATTCCGATTAACTTTACCATATAATCAATATGGTCTATAAAATCGGAAACATCCACTGCTGGTGGAACATCATCCATTTTGGAAACTTGTTTCTTGGCAATTTTCATCACTTTTGAACGATTTTCCATAAACAAGTCCAATTGTAGGTCACTTAAATTTTGAAAGTCACTGGAATCATACCAGTCCAGTTCCAAGGAGTCCGCTACCTGTTTATGCACCCTCTTCATATATTCTGCTCTGGCATTATGTTTTTTGGTGTTAAGATAGGAGCTAAAGGCCACGGTCTGTACTACTCCACCATTATTTTTAAGGAGCACTAATTGCTCGTCATCTAAATTCCTGCTATGATCACAGAGGGCCCTTGCGGAAGAATGTGAAGCAATGATGGGGGCTTTGGAAAGTGAAATCATCTGTGTCATCGATACTTTGGACGGGTGGGATATATCAATCATCATTCCCAATCTATTCATCTCATATACAGCCTTTTTACCCAACTCACTTAAACCATTGTGTAACCATTTACTTTCTTTTTCACCAGTATTGGAATCACAAAATTGACTATGGCCATTGTGTGACAAAGAAATATATCTTGCGCCCAATGAATGGTATTTCTCAAAATTTGATAGATCTTCACCAATTGGGTAAGCATTTTCCACTCCTATCATCGCTACTTTTTTTCCAGCTTTATCTATTCTACGAACATCATCTGAAGTCAATGCAAGTTCTATTTTATCTGCAGCTAGTTCGTTGCACAATTTATGAATGGCATCAAATTTTGCATAGGCGTTATCAGCAGCCTTCGCATATCCGGCGGCATTTAACGAGTCCTGTCCAGTGTATACAATTAACCAGGAAACATCCAATCCACCCTCTTCCATCTTGGGTAAATTTATCTGTGTTTCCAATTTTTGGGTGTAGTTGATGCTGTCCGTAAAATTCTTGACGTTAATGTCATTATGAGTATCAATGGTAATCACTTTCTTATGGATCCTAATCGCCTGTTCTGTAATACTTTCATCGGTTTTCCTTTCGGTATCAGCACAGCTAAATAAAAATAAAAGACAACAAATCTGGATAAGGTGTTTCATACGGCAGGATTTTACACCTACAAATAAAGCACTTTGACAACAGAAATAGAGCCTTCGGTAACATTTAATTGCACTTGGTCCTCTAATTAGGGAGTTTTAACCATATATAAACCAACTTACAACACCTTACGCCCTTGAAATCGAAAGACCTACTATCGCAATTATCTGATTTGGAAGCCAAGCTTAGCAATTTTTCCTTTGATGAATTGACCACTGCAGATGCGTCTCAATTAAAAAAATCATTCCTAAATTTTAAAAGCAGTTTGGAGGATAAAGTTATGGAGCAAATTACTCCTTCGTTAACTATCTCCAAAAATGAGGATTACTTTAGGAAATTACACAAGAGCACAGACAGTGTACAAAAGGTAAATACTAAGAACGATTCGGGCCAAAAAGAAGGAATGCTCATTGCCAGGGTTAGTCACGAAATTAGGAC
>CAXMOE010000021.1:16771-23723 GCA_964194835.1 uncultured Flavobacteriaceae bacterium
GTATTATTGGTTTCACGGACCTACTGAAGGAGGAAGGCGAGCTCAACAAGAAGCAAATTAACCATGTAAATGCTATTCAATCTGCTTCCCATACTTTGTTGGATATCATAAATGAACTTTTGGAATATTCGAAACTTTCAGCCGGATTGGAGTACTTCGAGTCTGTGGATTTTAACTTTTATAGTATTGTCCGGGATGTCATGTATTTATGTAATACCCTTATTGTGGACAAGAATGTGAAATTAGAAGTTGATTTGGATACCAGCATACCAGAAATTTTAGTGGGTGATCCTTCAAAGTTATCCCAGATATTATTAAATGTTTTGGGTAATGCCATCAAATTTGTTGAAAAAGGAGATATACATCTCAAAATTATGCAGCACGAACAAAGTGGCGATCAATTTGTATTGGAATTTGATATTACTGATACCGGAATTGGTATTTCCGAAGATAACCTAAAACATATTTTTGACTCTTTTAAACAGGCGGAACTTGGCACCTATGCAACATATGGTGGGTCTGGCCTTGGATTGAGTATTGTTAAACAAATTATAGAAAAGTTAGATGGGCAAATAACAGTGGAAAGCGACCTTGGCATAGGAACAACCTTCAAGTTTACTCTTCCTTACAAAAAAGGCAATGACACCAAAATCTTGAAAGGGAAGATTAATCCCAATGAGTTGGAAGGCAGCAGCGAACTTGTTAAAGGAATGCGCATCCTTGTATTTGAGGACAATATCCTAAATCAAAAACTTATAGAACAACGTTTAAGAATATGGGGCTGTATAACATATATCACAGACAATCCACTTAACGGCCTTGCTATACTGGAAAATAAAAGAGTAGATATCGTTCTTATGGATCTAAGGATGCCTAAAATGGATGGTTTTGAGGTAACAAAGAGGATTCGTAAAAGCAAGAATGGATATGTAAGGGAAATTCCAATTATTGCCCTTACTGCAGATTTTACCATAAAGGACAAAGATCAATGTAACGCAAATGGAATCAATGATTATATCCTAAAACCATACAGTCCTGATGAACTCTTGTCAAAACTTCTTAAAAACAAAAACAATATGGAAACGATACATGCAATTGAATCGAACATTATTAGCCCAAGAACAAACAAAATCGACAAAAGCCCTAAGATAGATCTAGCCATCATATTGGAAGAGTGTATGGGCGAAGTTGGTCTTTTGGAGGAATTGGTCACTTTATATAAACAGAATGCTTTGGAATTCATTGGCCAGGTAAAACTACATTTAAAAAACACCGACTTCAATCAATTGGAATTTGCCACACATAAAATAAAAGCAGGTCTCGCAATGATGCAAACCTTTAGTTTACATAAAATAGTTGAGCAAATGCATAAAATATGTCAAACCGAAAAGGACATTAAGTACTTGGAATTTTTATACGATTGCTTTTTGATGGAATATCCGATAGTGGAAAAGGCCATAAATATGGAACTGGAAAATATAAGAAGAAATAGAAAACAGTAGCGGTGGATAAAAAAAGACTTTTATTGGCAGAGGATGATGAGTTGTTGGCATCCTTGTTAAACTATCGCCTGGAAAAAGGGGGATATCATGTTAGTCATTCAAATAATGGTAAGGAAGTTAAGGAGTACTTAGACCATACCATGCCCGATATTATTGTTAGCGATATAATGATGCCTTATTTTTCTGGCATAGAACTCATTGACTATGTTCGGAACGAATTAAAATCGACCGTTCCAATAATTATCATTTCATCAGCTGGGAACGAAGAAAATGTTTTAAGTGCTTTTGAACTGGGAGCAAACGATTTTATATCAAAACCGGTAAGTCCGTCTGAACTGTTGGTGCGTGTAGCAAGGGAACTCAATAAAATATAAATTGCAAATAACAAACGTAACATATTATAGTTTTCCATTAATTAATGTCACCAATATTGATGTTGATCTTTTATGGACCCTCACGTTTGTTTTTGTCGGATTGGCCGTATTGTATGTTGTCTTTGTTCTCTATTTAAAAAACAAGCTAACTACGAAATCCAAAAAGATTACCAAAAGAAAAAAAGAATTGGCGTTTATGCTTGGCGACTTTCTGTTCTATGAAGAAGATGCCACAAAGAAAGAAAAAAGCAACTACATTAACTTAAAGGTAGAGATTAGAGGACTCCTCAAGGAAAAGTTCAACAGGGAACTGTTATCCGAAATACTATTGGATCTTTATAAAGATGTTTCAGGAGAGACACTTCAAAGACTGTTCAAACTCTATAAAGATCTTGGCCTACATTTGGATGCGTTCAAAAAACTAAGGAGTTGGCGATGGGAGGTAGTCTCCAGTGGTATTTTGGAACTTACTCAAATGCAAGTTATGGAAGCTTATGGATTTGCAACCAAATTCATCAATGATAAAAGAGGAGTTATTCGTAAACAAGCAGAAATCGCCACAGTTACCCTTAAGCCAGAAGGAATAAGTTACTTTTTGGATACCACACAATATAGAATTTCAGAATGGCAACAATTGAAATTATTGGATGTAATTCGTAATATTGACGATTTTCAACCTCCACAATTTAAACTGTGGTTAACATCAACAAATAAAGATGTGGTGTTATTCTCCTTACGCTTAATTAAATACTACAAACAAAATGATGCCAATGCATCAATTACCCAACTTGTAAAACATAAGAACAATCAGGTAAAGACAGAGGCAATTCAATGCATAAAGGAGTTTTGCATTTTTGAAGCCCTAGATACATTAAAAAACGTTTTCTGGAAATGCAGTTTGGATATTCAACTTTTAATCCTTGATGCGATAGCCGATTTGGGAAAAGAAGATGAGATTGGATTTTTACAACATGTTGAAAAAAAATCCAAAGCCTTTGTGGTTAAAAGTAAAGCCATAAGTGCTATAAATGCAATTGCGCCAGAAACAATCATGCCTACTGAAGGTATGGATGAGAAACTAAAGAATGAAAGTCCTGAAGTGCCGTTCGTTGAAGTTGAAGAAGAAATAATATATGAAATTCAGAATCAAGATAATAACGAATTATCACCCTTCGAAGGTATTGACAAGGAAAGAATATTAGGATTTGAAGTTGAAAGTGAAGAAATAAGTGATTTGCCTGCTAAAATTGTGATGGATGATATTATTGAAGAGTTTCTGGAGTCCGGAGATACTCTACTGGATAAAGGAGATTCTATTGAATTGGAGTTTTTACCTCTTATTGTAGAAGATATATCACAGTCCGATTCTAAAATTGGACTCTCAGAGATAGGTAATGAAGTGCCAGAAACCAAGGAGGAGGAAATTGATAATAAGGAGGTCTCAAACCTAAATGTAACATATGAAGAAATCACTGCTGAGCCATCTTCTAATGAAATCGTTGAAAACATGGAAAACATATCGGATAATCCACAACCCGAGGATAAACCTTTAAAACTCGAATTTATCCCACTTGTGGTTGCCAATGAAGTAGAAAATGACAGGGAAGATTTCACGGAACCCACATTATTGGATTGCTTGGATTATCTCCCACATGAAAGTGTATTTAAGCAGCTGTTCTTTGAAAGAGAAAACCACAATAAAATACTATTGTTGAATACCATCCAGGATATTGGGAGCAAGCATGAAATTGAACTATTGAAAGAAATAGTCAATACGGAAGAAAATATGCCCATTAAGGAAAGGGCCTTGGAAATACTGAACGATATCTCGGGAAAAAAGCATCACTATATTAAGGCGGAAGCCAGATTGATAGACAATGATGAATTAAAAAGTGGTAGTGTTTTTAAGCGTCTTTTTTATGCTGGAGACTTGGATTCCAAACTAATGTTATTGGATGAAATTGCAGCTTGGGGAGATGATAAGGAACTTACTTTTTTAAATACCTTGATTGAACATCCAATACAAGAAATAAGAGAGAGGGCATTGCATGCAAAAGAGAAATTACAAAATCGACTATTTCCGGAAGAGAAGATAAATGTAGGTTACCAAGAAAATGATCAAGGGAAGCGTGGGGAAGAGCATGTGGAGGCCAATGTGATAGAAACTGAACCAAAGCTGAATTTTGTCATGGATAAGGAATTGGGATCCCCGCAACAAAAACACAAAATAATACAGGATAGTACAAACAATTCTGGGGAATTAATGCCCTTGGAATTTTGTTTTTTATTGGATGATTTGGAAATAAAACCTCCTAAGACTGATACTGTTTTAGATGTGGATTTCGAATTTACAAAAGGATTTTCCGGCAACCAAGTAAATGACAATTACAATCAACGAGCACTAATCTCAACGGAAGAACAAAAGGAACAAGATTCTTTTCTAAAACAGTGGTTGTCATTTCCAGCAAAAATTTTAAATAAATTTAATGGATAGTGGCGTTTTTGATATCATCTTAGATTATATAAACATCGTGTTTTTGGTGTTTACAGCTGTACTTTTCGTCATGTTCAGCACTATGGGCTATTTAGCTTCCAGAAATTCCTTTCATTATAAAAACAAAAATAGTTTTGGAGATTTATCCAAAATAATGGCTTCGCCTTTGGCTCCCAGTATTACGATTATTGCACCTGCTTACAACGAAGGCATGACCATCGTGGAAAACATACGTTCCCTATTGTCTTTACAATATGTCAACTACGAGGTAATGGTTGTCAATGATGGCAGTAAGGATGATACATTGGAAAAAATGATATTGGCCTATGATCTAGTTAAAACAGAACGTAAGACAGATCCGCAATGTAAATCAAAACCTATCCGGGGAATATACAAATCCAAACAACGCTCTTTCTCCAAACTTACAGTTATAGACAAGGATAATGGGGGTAAATCGGATGCCTTAAACACTGGGTTACACCTTTCTGAAAGCAAATATGTTGGTTGTATCGATGTGGATTGTCTTTTATTACCGGAGGCATTACTACATGTGGTAAAATCATTTTCACAAAGAACCAAGAAGAGGGTAGTAGCGGTTGGTGGGGTCATTCGGGTGGCCAATTCCTGTGTAATTTCAGGTGGAACTTTGGAAGAAATACGGTTACCAAAAAGCTGGTTGGCAAAATTCCAACTGTTAGAATACACACGCTCCTTTATTCTGGGTAGAATGGCTTGGGGACGAATCGATAGTTTATTGATTATTTCAGGAGCCTTTGGCTTTTTTGATCGCGAAATTGCTTTGGTGGTTGGAGGATATGATACCAATACCGTGGGGGAGGACATGGAGATTGTGTTCAAGATGCGCCGCTATATGAATGACCAAAACCTAGCCCACACCGTGGAATATATCCCCGACCCTTTATGTTGGACGGAAGTACCTGAAAGTGCCAAGATATTAATCAACCAACGAGATAGATGGGCCAGGGGTAATCTTGAGACGCTTCACAAACACCGGGAAATGTTCTTTAATCCCAAATATGGAAAATTGGGAATGTTAAGCTATCCATACTGGTTCTTTTATGAGTGGTTGGCTCCCCTGTTGGAGTTTTTTGGTTTTTTTACGATCATACTTTTTTATTTTCTGGGGATACTCAATTTGGCGTTTTTTGTGGCTATTACTTTAATGGTATATACATTTTCTGTGATGTTCTCATTCTACGCCATTTTATGGGACGTGTATTCGTATAACCAGTATAAAAAAACCAAGGATATTTTCACCCTAATGCTTTGTGCAATTGTGGAGCCTTTTATGTTCCATCCTCTCGTGGTATACGCAGCAGTAAGGGGGAACTTTAAAAAACTATTCAAAATAAATTCCGGATGGGGAACAATTACCCGTAAAGGATTCGCTAAAGCCTAGACCTAATGCAACTTGAAGATAACATAACCAATACTGCAGAACGTAAGACCTTGAGGGATTTTACCCGATTGGTCCTTGCTTTCTTTGGATGTTTGGTGGTTTTGTCTTTCTATCAATATATTAGACTTTACGCAAGTGGGGTATTGGACGGTTTTTTAGATAAAAGTCTCTTTTTACTTCTACTACATCATACCGGATTTACAGCCTTGTTATCCCTATTCCTTACCTTTCTTTTTAATTTTTTGGAAGGAAAAAAAGCAAGATTAGGATTTAAGGTGGTTGCTTGGCTACTATTAATTTTGTTGGTTGTTGAAACCCTGTTGATTGAGTATTATATACAGAACTATGAGATTCTTGGAATAAGGATTTTTAGTCTTTCCATCTCAAATTCAACATTAGGAATTACTTTTTTAATTAGTTTGATTGCCCTTATTGGTATGGGCTCTTTGTTTTACCTTTTCTACAGGGTAACTGCCCAATTCTATAATCTAATGAGCAGTATGTATCCCTTTACCATTGTCCTGTTCAGCCTCTTCTTGGCGACATTGACCTCGGACAAAAAACCAATCAACGAGAATAAAACACAACATTTGATTAGTAAAGTTACCGATGATCTATTTGATTTTAATAAATATGAAGGGAACGCGGAATTTCCATTGCTGAAACCTTATGAGCAAAATGATGTGTTGGGGGGATATTTTAAACTCAATAAGGAAAAACCAAACTTAGTGTTCTTGATTGTAGAAGGGTTGGGGTCCGATTTTGTGGGCGACCATTCTGTGTACAAAGGGTTTACACCGTTTATAGATTCACTTACTACTAAATCCCTGTATTGGAATAACTATTTGAGTAATACAGGTGAAAGTTTTGCAGCCGTACCGTCAATCCTAGGTTCTTTACCTTTTGGAAAAAATGGATTTACACATATAGAAAAGTCCCCAAATAGACATACTTTATTAAGTATTCTCAAGAATAATGGATATGTTACCTCGTTTAATTACGGAGGAAATAGTGCATTGAATTATTTGGACAAGTTTATGAATGAAGAACGTGTTGATCTTATCCTTGATAAAAAAGGATTTGGCGACCGTTATCAAATGCAAGATGATGATGATGCGGGAATTTCACTGGGTTACCCGGATAACGACTTGTTCAGAAACTG
>CAXMOE010000022.1:0-1679 GCA_964194835.1 uncultured Flavobacteriaceae bacterium
TTGGCGTAATTTCCTGCACCGATCATTGGACTGTCCCCAACCCGACCAAAACGTTTGTTGGTCATGCCACCCGTAGAGGTTGCGGCAGCAATGTTTCCATCCTTATCACAGGCCACGGCACCAACGGTTCCAAATTTTGAATCCTTTTTAGTGGAGTGGTCCAACTGGAAATTATCGGTATCCTTAATTTCCAACCATTGTTGATGACGAAATTCATCAAAAAAATAGGCATCTTTCTCAAGTGTATAATTTAATTGTTTGGCAAATTGCATGGCACCCAATCCTGCCATAAAAACATGCTCGCTCTTGTCCATTACATCACGTGCCAGTGTTATAGGGTTCTTTATTCCGCTAATCAAGGATACAGCACCAGCATTGAGCGTTTTGCCATCCATGATCGATGCATCCATCTCGTGTGATTCCTTGGCAGTAAAAACACTGCCTTTTCCTGCATTGAACAAATGTGAATCTTCTAAAACAATAACGGCTTTTTCAACGGCATCAATTGCTGTGCCACCAGTTTCCAAAACTTCATACCCTTTGTCCAAAGCAGCTTTCATAGCCTTTTTATATGCAGCTTCTTTTTCTGGGGTCATTATTCCCTTTACTAAGGTACCCGCACCTCCATGGATAGCGATTGAAAATGTATTCATTGTAAATTGGTATTACGCCTTAATTTTGGCTGCCTTGCGATCTAAAATAGATTTTGCTATGATCTTGGCATGTATTCTGGAATTTTCTATAAACCATTTATGGGTTTCCATACCACCACAGATGACTCCGGCCAAATATAGCCCTTGTATGTTGGTTTCCATGGTCTCAGGATTGTATTGTGGAAGCTTTTTATCATCCTTTGACAGTTCTATCCCGATTTTTTCCAGGAAACTAAAATTGGGCATATATCCGGTTAAGGCCAATACAAAATCATTTTCCAGAATAATAGTACCTTCTGGTGTGTTCAAAACAATCTCATTCTCCTTTATTTCCTTTACTGTTGTATTGTAATAAGCTTTTACACTCCCCTCCTTAATTCTATTGATAATGTCTGGCCGCACCCAATATTTTACACGATTCCCTACTTCAGGACCCCGGATAATCAGGGTTACCTCCGATCCTTTTCTATAACATTCCAAAGCCGCATCCACTGCAGAATTACTTGCACCAATAACTGCCAATTTCTGACTGGCATAAAAGTGGGGGTCTTTGTAATAATGGGAAACCTTTTTTAGGTCTTCACCAGGAACCTGTAGTTTATTGGGTAAATCATAAAACCCTGTAGCGACGATAATATTAACTGCTTTATAGGTTTGCTTTTCTGAGGTAATGGTGAAAAAATGTTCTGATTTCTGAACTTGATCCACTTTTTCAAATAGTTGTATGTTCAATTGATTCGAGGTCACAATCCTTCTATAGTATTCCAAAGCCTCATTTCTCTTTGGTTTGGCTTCCTTGCTTATAAATGGAATATCATCTATTTCCAGGCGCTCCGAGGAGGAAAAGAATTGCATGTTAATGGGGTAATTGAACAGCGAATTTACTATGGGTCCCTTTTCCAAGATCAAATAGTTCAACCCCTTTTTTTTTGCTTCAAGGCCACAGGCTATTCCAATGGGTCCGCCCCCAATTATGATGACGTCAAAATGTTCCATTATTCTACAATTTCGCTTAGTTCATGAATG
>CAXMOE010000022.1:1689-23015 GCA_964194835.1 uncultured Flavobacteriaceae bacterium
AAATACAAAACTACCTGCTACAAATACATCTGCACCCGCATCAACCAAGGCCTTTGCGTTTTTGGAAGTTACACCACCATCAATTTCAATCAGGGTGGATGCATTTTTACGTATGATCATCTCTTTTAAGTCAATGATCTTGTTATAGGTGTTTTCAATAAAAGATTGTCCACCAAAACCGGGGTTTACACTCATGACACAAACCAAATCAATATCGTTGATAATATCTTCCAATAGATTGATGTTGGTATGGGGATTAAGGGCAACACCAGCTTTCATTCCTTCTGCCTTAATGGCTTGTAGAGTTCTATGCAAATGGTTACATGCTTCATAATGTACGGTCAGTATATCTGTCCCCAGTTCGGCAAAAGATGTGATGTATCGGTCTGGGTCCACAATCATCAAATGTACGTCCAAGGGTTTTTTAGCGTGTTTGGATATGGCTTTAAGTACAGGCATTCCAAAGGATATATTAGGGACAAAAATGCCGTCCATGATATCTATATGAAACCAATCAGCTTCACTACTGTTAACCATTTCTATATCGCGTTGAAGGTTGGCGAAATCTGCTGCCAACAGGGAAGGGGCAATAATTTTTTTGTTCATTTTAAGTCAACTAAGCATATTTTACACAAAAGTAGTGAATTGATGCGATTCTTGAAGGAGAGCCTTAGCTAGAGTAGCAAATTTTCATTGAAATTAATCGTATTTGATAAATTAGGAAGTATTCTTAGGATGTCAATAGGTCGAATATGAAATCGTTATATTTGAGTATCAACTAATTATAAAGCCGCTATCATGATAGATCGAAGAAAATTTATTCAAGGAACTGCTGCCTTGGGTGTAGGGACAGTTATTTTGGGAAGTGCCCCAAAAGAAGTTGGTGTTGTTACTGATCCCACCGTCGAGGATTTAAAAAAAATAAAACATAACCCAATAGGGGTTTCTACCTATTCGTTTTGGCAGTTTAATGGCCCGAAGGAAAAAGTCCCTGTGGAAATGTGTATTGAAAAAGCCGCAGCCATGGGTTTTGACGGTATTGAACTGTTACTTGTTCAGATGACATCAGAGGAGAATGGATATCTGCAAAACCTTAAAAAAAAGGCTTTTCATGCGGGATTAGATCTTATGGGTTTTTCTACTCACCAAGGCTATCTGAATCCTGACAAGGAGTATCGCAAAGAAAATATTGAAAAAACCATTCACCAGATCGAGTTGGCCTATGCCTTGGGAATTCCGACCATGAGATTGAACACAGGTCGCTGGGGAACCTCCGAATCATTTGACGATCTTATGGCAAATAAAGGGATAGAGCCAACCATAGAAGGCTATACAGAAGAAGATGGATATGGATGGGTCATAGATTCCATTGAAAAGTGTATGCCAGTGGCAGAGAAATGTGGAGTAGTGCTTGGTTTGGAAAACCATTGGGGTCTTGGCCGAACGGCTGCCGGGGTAAAGCGTATTGTTGATACAATTGACAGTCCGTGGTTGCAGATTACTTTGGATACCGGTAATTTTCTTGAAAATAGACAAGCGCAAATGGAGTTACTTGCTCCCCAAACCTATTTGGTGCAGGCTAAAACGTATTTTGGGGGAGGAAAATGGTATACCCTCGACATAGATTACCCCAAGATTGGACAAATGATGCGTAATCATAATTATCGTGGTTATGTATCCCTTGAATTTGAAGGCAATGAATCTCCCGATACAGCAGTACCCAAAAGCTTGGAGGTTTTAAGGAATGCTTTTTATTATGAACTATAGCATGATTTCCGACAAGGTAAGCCATGCTGAAAAAGTAATCTATAGGAAGCAAAGTTATTGGACAAACATTGGTAACAGTATCCAAGTGAATAAATAAAACCTATAACGCACAAAATTATGTATTGCACGTTATAGAAAGTTTTTAATTGAAGCGCTGTTTTATAACTTCTCCCAAACCCTTGCTTTGAATGCAGGATCAAGGGGGGTGTCAAAAACATGATTAAAATAATTGCTCATAGTTTTTACACCTATACCTGCAATGACTCCCAAAATATGGTTTTGAGTGTAGCCGGCACTTAAAAAATTATCAATATCTTCTTGTGAAGGGTTTCCTCTTTTTACGGTCATGACCCTTGCGAACCGACTTAAGGCACTATATTTTGCATCTGATATTTCCGTGTTGTTTCGTATTGCATCGGTGACATCGGTTGGGACATTGGTCATTTTATCACCAACAAAACTATGGGCCGCCATACAATAATCGCAGTTGTTTTCATAGGCTACGGATAAGAAGACCACTTCTTGCTCTGGTGGGGTGAATCCGGAATTGTCCCTGAATGAGGTATATGCTGATACATATCCTTCCAATAGGGCAGGATTGTGGGCCATACCGGCATACATGTTTGGTACCATTCCCATCTTTTTTTGGGTAGCACTTAAAATTTCAGCTGAAATCGGATCAGCAGTTTCTACGGTTTTGGCCTCAAGGGACAATGTTTTAGTCGTAATCATAAATCTGTTTTTTAACTCTAAACTAAGCATTTGCTTAGTTTAGAGTTAAAAAAATTGTTTTAAATATTTATAAATGTTCCTTCAATAAAATCTTCCAATTGTTTTTTGTCAAACATCTTTGAACCCACTGATAGTCCTTGTAAAGCTATCATTAAGTAATTGGCCTGCTTTTCTATATCCATGGCACTTTTTTCAGATTTGAAATTCAAATTTTCAACAAATGACGATCGTACATTAGTCGCAAATTTTAGTATCTCTGTCGAAATTGCTTTATCTGCTTCAGATCCGAGTTCGTTTACAGTATTTGTTAATAAGCAACCCTTGTTAAAACTAACTTCATTTGAGAATTCGAGGAAATCATAAAAATATTGTTTAATTCCTTCAACTCCATTTTGAGATAATCTTAATTTGTTCAAAATTTCGGTGTTGACTTTTTTTCGGTAACATTTAATACTTTCCATAAAAACACCTTGTTTATTGCCAAAACTTGAATAAATGGAAAATTGGTTGATGCCCATTTCTTTTTCGAGCATTCGTACAGAAGTAGTTTCATAACCATTACGCCAGAAAAGGTGCATCGCTTTTTCAATCACTTCATCTTCTATATATTCTTTTTTTCGAGCCATAAACTTGTTGTACAGGACAAAACTAATCAATTGCTTAGAAATAAAAAAATAATAGTAGAATTTTATAATAATTTTTTCCTTTTAGCTTGTAAATTTTACTAAAGTGACAATTATAGCTACAACTTCATGGATATTCTACATTGGACACTAATATCATCAGAAAGGCCTATCCATTGCATGTTTACAGACATATCAATCAACCATACTAAACAAAAAAAACTCCGGTAATCAGCCGGAGTTTATTCATCAATCAAAAAACGAACAGTCATGATAAACTGTTGTTACGTTGCACAAATTACGATTTAAATATCATGAATCCAATTCATGGAATTTGCATTATGCAATTTATGTCTTGTCTTAATAGCTAGTAGTATTAACCAAGATACGTCTTCAATATTTTACTTCTGGAAGTATGCTTTAATCTTCGAATTGCTTTTTCCTTAATTTGACGAACCCTTTCCCTGGTTAGGTCAAAAGTTTCTCCTATTTCCTCTAGGGTCATGGAGTGTTGTCCGGCCAAGCCAAAGTATAAACGAATTACGTCTGCTTCCCTTGGAGTCAAAGTTTCCAATGCTCTTTCAATTTCTGTTCTAAGGGATTCGTGTAACAATTCTCTATCTGGATTTGGAGACTCACCGCTTCGTAAAACGTCATAAAGATTAGAATCCTCACCATCTATCAAAGGAGCATCCATAGAGACGTGACGCCCTGAATTCTTTAAGGATTGTTTTACCTCCTCTACAGTCATATCCAATTCTTTTGCAATTTCTTCAGCTGAAGGGATACGTTCATGTGCCTGTTCCAAGAAGGCAAATGTTTTATTTATTTTGTTGATAGATCCAATTTTGTTCAATGGCAAACGTACAATTCGTGATTGTTCGGCCAAAGCTTGTAAAATAGATTGACGAATCCACCATACTGCATAGGAGATAAACTTAAACCCTCTGGTTTCATCAAAACGTTGTGCAGCTTTTATTAAGCCTAAATTACCCTCGTTGATCAAATCTGGTAGAGTTAATCCTTGATTTTGGTATTGCTTAGCTACGGATACAACAAAACGTAGATTGGCTTTAGTCAATTTTTCAAGAGCAAGCTGATCACCTGCCTTGATACGTTGTGCCAATTCTACTTCTTCATCTGCGGTAATAAGGTCTACCTTGCCAATTTCCTGTAGGTACTTGTCCAAAGAAGCGGTTTCCCTGTTGGTAACCTGTTTGGTAATTTTAAGTTGTCTCATTAAATTTTCCTTTCAAATTAAGTTCGCAATACATGGGCTGCATTAAGTTATACGTAAAAAAGCCATAAATGTTACAATTACATCAAAAAATCGTCTTTTATCCGTTAAAACGTATAAAAAAAGGCTCCAATATGCAATTGGAGCCTTAAAACTATAAATGGGAAGTGTTGTTAATCCCTTCTAGGACTACGACTTTTATCCCTATTTCTGTCGTTTCTACCACGGTCGTTGCTACGTGGTGGTCTTTCCACATAACCTTCCGGTTTTGGCAATAAAGCCTTACGGGATACTTTTTCTTTTCGAGTTCTTGGATCTGTACCAAAGTATTTTACATCAAAAACGTCGCCCATATTTACTACATCGCTAACTTTTTCGGTGCGTTCCCACGCCAATTCAGAAACATGAAGCAATACTTCGTTACCCGGGGCATCCATATATTCCACTACGGCACCAAAATCTAACATTTTGATTACTTTCACTTCATATACACTTCCTACCGATGGTTTAAAAAGAATGGATTCTATTTTTGCCAATACAGCATCGATACCATCTTGATCAGTTCCTAAGATTTCAACAAGCCCTTCTTCGGTAACAGGATCTTCATTGATCACGATAGTAGTGCCTGTAGATTTTTGTAATTCTTGAATAACCTTACCACCTGGTCCGATCAATGCACCTATGAAGTCTCCAGGAATAGTTCTGGTAACCATTTTCGGAGAATGTGGCTTCACATCTGCATTTGGTGCAGCGATTGTATCTGTCAGTTTGGTTAGAATGTGCAAACGACCTTCTCTAGCCTGCTTTAATGCATTGACCAGAATTTCGTAAGACAATCCTTTAACTTTAATATCCATTTGGCAAGCGGTAATTCCGTCTGCAGTACCAGTTACTTTAAAGTCCATGTCGCCTAAGTGATCTTCATCTCCTAAGATATCTGAAAGTACAGCGTATTTTCCAGAGTCAGCATCCGAGATTAATCCCATAGCGATACCGGATACAGGTTTGGTCATTTGAACCCCGGCATCCATTAATGCCATGGTTCCTGAACAAACAGTGGCCATGGAAGAAGAACCGTTAGATTCCAATACTTCAGAAACTATACGAACAGTGTATGGACAGTCTTCAGGAATCATTCCTTTTAATGCACGTTGTGCCAAGTTACCGTGACCAACTTCTCTACGAGATGTTCCACGGATAGGTCGTGCTTCCCCAGTACAAAAAGGAGGGAAGTTATAATGCAAATAGAAATTCTCTTCCCCTTCATGGGATGGCATATCTATTTTATTTGCATCTCTAGACGTTCCTAATGTTACGGTTGCCAATGCCTGAGTTTCCCCACGGGTAAAGATTGCCGAGCCGTGTGTAGAAGGCAAATAATCAATCTCACACCAAATCGGGCGAATCTCATCAGTCTTACGACCATCCAAACGTAAACCATCATTTAAGGTCAGGTCACGAATCGCTGTTTTTTCGGCTTTGCGATAATACTTAGAAACCAAATCGCCAAAATCTTCTAATTCTTCTTCAGAAAAAGTAGCCTTTATTTCTTCTTTGATTTCCGAAAATGCAGCACTACGTTCATGCTTTGCAGAACCTGCCTTTGCGATCGCATATACTTTATCATATGCCATATCGTGAACCTTCTTTGCAAGATCTTCATCTGCTCTCTCTTCTGGGAACTCACGTACTTCTTTCCTGCCAAAGGCTTCAGCTAAGCGCATTTGAGCTGCACATTGTAACTTAATGGCCTCATGTGCAAATTTGATCGCATCTGCCATTTCTTCTTCTGAAATCTCATCCATCTCACCTTCAACCATCATAACGGAGTCTGCAGATGCACCAATCATCATGTCAATGTCAGATTCAGCTAGCTGCGCTCTTGTTGGATTGATAACGAACTCACCATTAACGCGACCAACTCTAGCCTCGGAAATAGCACATTCGAATGGAAAATCGGACAACTGAATCGCTGCAGATGCGGCCAAACCGGCCATAGCATCTGGCATCACATTTTCGTCATGCGACATTAATTGTATCATCACTTGGGTTTCTGAATGGTAATCTTTTGGAAAAAGTGGGCGCAATACCCGATCCACCAAACGCATGGTCAATACTTCGCCATCACTTGGTCTTGCTTCCCTCTTGAAGAAACCACCAGGGTAACGACCTGATGCGGCGAATTTTTCGCGATAATCTACTGTAAGTGGAAGAAAATCTAAATCTTTTTGCTCATAATTGGAAACTACTGTACATAATAACATACATTTTCCCGATTGTACAACAACAGAACCATGGGCCTGTTTTGCCAATTTTCCGGTTTCGATAGAAATTTCTCTACCATCACCAAGGTCAATGACCTCTCTAAATACTTTTGGAATCATAAATTTTATTTAAAACCTGTGTTCATCTTTTCATCACAGATTTGTTAAACAATGGTCTTCCGCCTTACCGGACGGACGGGGTTGTGTTGTTGTGTAGTGTTGACCAATGAAAAACTATGTGTAAGCTTTTTGTATTTGCCTTGATCTAAAAAACCAAGGACTTTTTGAAAATTATAAAAGGGGGAAGCTAAGCCTCCCCCTTTTATAATTATTTTCTTATTTCCAATTCTTTAATGATAGCACGATATCTTGTAATATCCTTCTTTATCAAATAGTCTAAAAGACTTCTTCTCTTACCTACAAGCTTCACTAGGGAACGCTCAGTATTAAAATCCTGTCGATTCTTTTTTAAGTGTTCTGTTAGATGATTGATACGAAAAGTGAACAAAGCTATCTGCCCTTCCGCAGAACCGGTGTTCTTTTCAGTTTCGCCGTGTTTTTTAAAAATTTCAGCCTTTACTTCTTTGGTTAAATACATTCCAATATTAGTTTAATGATTATTATGTATTTGATTGATTTTCAATCAGGCTGCAAAGATAGAAATATTTTTATAATGTTCGCCCAAAGATTGTTTTTTTAAAATGGGATTAAACTTTTTGGTTTGGGGAAGGTCTTATGATTAAATGCTAAATTTTATTATTATGAAAACAAATCTTAAAAAGTGGAACATTACCGGGATGGTATTGGCAACAACAATGGTTTTAGTATCATGCAGCAATGAAGATTCCTCAGAATCAATCAGCGAGGATGTAATTACTGTTACAGAACTAAAACTTAATGATGAATCGGAACTTATTTCCGAAGAAATCATCACTATTGGTGAAGATGTGTATGCTGTAGATGAAATATCATCAAGCTTCAAAGGCTCTTATAGCTCTAATTATCTCCCAGATTGTGTCACTATTACAACCGTTGTTACTGACACCAGCAAAGAAAAAACAATCGATTTTGGCGACGGGTGTGAATTGCCCAACGGAAATGTATTGAGTGGAATTATTTACTTGAGTTACCTCAAGAACATGGAGTTGGCGACAAAGACACTTGAACTGTCCCTGCAGAATTTTACCTTTAATGATGTGTTGGTTGAAGGTAGTGCATCTATTGTTAGAATGCGTTCCAATACGGACGGTAATCCACAATCTGATGCTGTTGCCAACTTTAGTGGTTTATGGCCCGATGGTAGTTCGGTTGATTTTACAGGAAATAGGACCAGGGAGTGGATTGAAGGCTATGGTAGTGGATTTTGGGGAGATAACGTGTTTTCGATTTCGGGAAAAGGCACTTATACTGGAAAATCGGACAATGTGTTTACCAAGGAAACCATTACCCCTTTAAGAAGGGAATTGGCCTGTAGATTTATTGTGAGCGGTGTTTTGGAAGTTTCCAGAAACGATGCAACAGCGAGCTTGGATTTTGGTGATGGAAGTTGTGATGCTAAAGGAACTTTAACCCATCCCGATGGAACATCCGAAGAGGTGCTTTTAAGAAGGTTCCTTAAGTAAAGGAGTAGGGAAGAAAAAGGCTCGCCATTGGCGAGCCTTTTTTTTATGACCTTAATGAATTGTTCTGTATTAAATCGATATAGAGATTAAGCCTCTTTTTCAGATCTCTTCGGTGTACAATAAAGTCCAAAAATCCATGTTCTTGAAGAAATTCCGCAGTTTGAAAACCTTCTGGAAGTTCTTTTCCCGTTGCTTCCTTAACAACTCGTGGACCAGCAAAACCGATTAGTGCGCCAGGTTCAGAAATATTGATATCACCCAGCATGGCATAGGACGCAGTGGTCCCTCCCGTGGTTGGGTCTGTACACAATGAGATATACGGAATCTTAGCTTCAGCCAATTGGGCTAATTTTGCAGATGTTTTGGCCAATTGCATTAATGACAATGCAGCTTCCATCATTCTGGCCCCTCCAGATTTTGAAATCATAAGGAAAGGGATGTCCTTTTTTATGGCATAATCGATTGACCTAGCAATTTTTTCACCTACAACACTTCCCATTGAGCCTCCAATGAAACTAAAATCCATACATGCAATCACCAAATCTTTTCCTTGTGATTTTCCAACAGCCGTTTTAACCGCGTCCTTAAGTCCGGTTTTCTGTTGGGCTGCCTTTAGCCTATCGGAATACTTTTTGGTATCTACAAATTTTAATGGATCCTTAGAACTTAGCTTAACATCGAGTTCTGTAAATTTATTATCATCAAAAAGAATTTCAAAATACTCTTTACTTCCTATCCGCACATGATAATCATCCTCAGGGCTAACATAAAAGTTTTTTGCCAAATCCTCCGATTCCACTATTTTTCCGGTAGGGGATTTATACCACAACCCTTTTGGGGTATCCTTTTTTTGTTCCGTGGCAGTCTGTATACCTTTTTCTGTTCTTTTAAACCATGACGACATACGCTGAATATTTAGTTAAGACCGTTACTACTTGGATTTATAATGTATTCACATTATTTAAGTCTTCGAATGCTTTCTTTAGTCGATTCACAAAGCTAACCTCGCCTGCACGTAACCAAACCCGTGGGTCATAAAACTTCTTATTGGGTTCGTCAGCACCTTTTGGGTTGCCAATCTGGGATTGTAAAAAGGCTGCGTTATCCTGTACATAGTCTCTTACCCCGGCCAAGAATGCGTATTGCAAATCGGTGTCGATATTCATTTTTATAACGCCGTATCCAATACCTTCCCTGATTTCCTCTACAGATGAACCAGAACCACCATGAAAAACAAAGTCAATATGATTGTGTTCAACATTGTACTTTTTGGAAATATATTCCTGGGAATTTTTTAGGATTTTTGGTGTCAACTTAACGTTCCCTGGTTTGTAAACCCCATGTACATTGCCAAAAGCTGCTGCAATAGTAAACCTTGGACTTACTTTGGACAATTCCTCGTAAGCATAAGCCACTTCTTCTGGTTGAGTATATAATTTAGAATCGTCCACTTCGGTATTATCTACACCGTCTTCTTCACCTCCTGTGATGCCCAACTCTATTTCCAAGGTCATGTCCATCTTACTCATTCTAGCAAGATAACCTTTACATATTTCTATATTTTCTTCAATTGGTTCTTCTGATAGGTCGATCATGTGTGAACTGAACAAAGATTTTCCTGTTTCGGTATAATGTTTTTCACTGGCATCCAATAGGCCATCGATCCAAGGCAATAGTTTCTTTGCACAGTGGTCGGTATGTAAAATAACAGTTGCCCCATAGGCTTCTGCCAATTGATGAACATGTTTTGCACCTGCCACCGCACCAAGGATAGCAGCCTGCTGGCCATCATTGGACAATGCCTTGCCTCCATTGAATTGAGCCCCTCCATTTGAAAATTGTATGATAACTGGGGCATTTAAACTCGCTGCAGTTTCCAGTACACCATTAATGGTATCGGAACCTATAACATTCACTGCGGGAAGAGCAAACCCTTTCTTTTTTGCATAATTAAAAATTTCTTGAACTTCATCACCTGTGGCTACTCCTGCTTTAATATTGTGGCTCATAATTTGTTGGTCTATTAGTTTTATAAATGAATGGGACAAAAGTAATAAAATAATTAGGTCTAAAAAGGATAATTTATTCCTATTTGCGGGACTGCATTTGCGAAGTTGTAATCCCTAAACCATCTTTTGGAGGGTTGCTCAGCCGGATTATAGGTTTTGAAACCTACATCCACACGAAAAATAAAATAGGTAAAATCGTACCTAAGGCCAAAACCTGTTCCAAGGGCAATATCTGCCAAAGAGTCAATTCCATTGAAAATGGCATCGGGATCATCTACATTGTCAAATACGTTCCAAATATTGCCTGCATCAGCGAATAGGGCCCCTTTGATATCCCCAACAATTGGAAAACGATATTCCAGGTTTAGAGATATTTTAAGATTGGCTTCATTAAAATCGTTGACATCCTGAGTTCTTCCGGGTCCCAACGAATATGGGAACCAGGCCCTATTATCATTTGATCCCCCTGCGAAATAACTTCTTGCAAAGGGGATATTATCCGAATTCCCATAAGGTACAGCTATACCAAAAAAACTTCTAAACGCTAAAACATTGGATCGGGATAAATCCCAATGTTTTATATAATCGAATTCTGTTTTTACATATTGGGAATAGGGAACCCCGAAAATCAACAAACTCCCATCTTCGTTTTGATCAAATGTTGTGATATTTGACAGACCGGATAACAGGTTGCCTGCACTTTCCAATTTAAATCGAAATTGATAAAAACTATTATCGTTTAATCCAATTTTATTGTTTTTTGTAAAAGTATAGTTACTTGCAAATATGAGGTTGTTTTCGGTGAGTCGTTGTCTGCGTTCTTCAATGCTCCTTACTTCATTGTAGTCATCGGTATTAACCGGGATCAGACCTTGATTTAAAACCGCATCAGTAAAACCAGTGGTGCCATCTGGAATTATTAAGCTTGGGTCACCAGTATTGTTGGGATCATCATAGAAAGACACCAACCCTGGATCATCTTCGAAGTCATCGGCAATCCCGTCCAACCTATCGTAGGTGTTTTGATAGACATTAAAGAAACGGTTTGGATTTACATTACGTACGTACTGTACATTCAATAGCTCAATTGCATTCTTCTTAAAAGAGGATGGTGTCCAGTTATATCCTAAAATGGTATTAAATGTTTGCTTGTCCAAACCAATATTTTTTTGAAAACTGGTCCCTATGGAGACCCTGGTCTGGGGAAGCATGTAAGGGGGGATTATTTTCTTGGTATTGATCAATGGAAACCATATTCTTGGAAAAGTAAGGTTTACGTCTCCGCCAATCTCAGAAAAGAAATCTTCAGCAAGAGACTTATCGGCCAAAAGTCCAAACGATCCCCTTGCCGATAAACTTAAGGTTTCCGCACCACCAAAAACATTACGTGTAATCAAGGACGAACTAAAAGCCACTCCAAGATTTTCAATGTTCGAGTGTGTAATGTCAAAATCCAGACCCAACGAATACTTGGATCTGGCAGCTAAATAAATATTGGATGTCAATCTTGTTTGTGTACTGTCTGGAATAAACTCAATGTTGGGGTATTTAAAGGTGTTGAGGTTGGTAATCTGTCGGTAGGTTCTTATCCTGTCCAAATCCCTGTAAATACTATCTTTTGCCAAAAAAATTGCTTCGGTCAGTGCCTTGGGCTTATAGCGTAGTTTATCTTTATAGTATATGGTATAGTCTTCGTATTCCACAGATTCTAATGATTCTTTATCGTCATCAAAAACATGATCTGCGTAGATATTGACTTTGTCAAAATGGTGAACTTTATATTCCGATGTGGTAAGAGCGTTATCCCCGCGCAATCTCAGATTATCAATATTGAGTTCCACCTCCATTTTTTGATCGTCGTTTGTTTTAGTGGTGTCCCGTACTATGTTATACGTTATCGAACTTTCTTGAAAATTCCACACCCCAGAATTCCTAAAGAGGCTGGTGAGTCTTTCCCGTTCATTGTTGAAATCTGCCAAATCAAACTGCTTGCCTTCTTTAATAAATGACTGGGTAATGTGTTTTTGGTATATTGAATCTATAGCACTTGAAGTTATATTGTTGGATATTGAATCCACGACAAAAGGATTTCCCAGACTAATTACATAGTCAATTCCAGCTCGTTGATTTCCTCTTTTTCCATCAATTAAATACGTGGCATTACTATTAAAATATCCTTTACTGCCGTAGTATGCCTTTAGTCTGACGATTGATCTTTGAGTTTTGGAAGTGTCAATAATGACGGGGGCTTCCCCTATTTTTTTAAGCCAATCACTATAACCTTTCACCATAAAAGACTCACCAAGTCTATCTACTTGTTTTCGAGACAGAAAATTAACAAGTCGTTTTTCTCTTTTGTCCTTTTTATGCAACCATTCTTGATATGAAGAATCGGGATCCTTTTTGGCAAGGTTATACAGGTTTAAGCGTAAAGGGTATCCCAGTAATGCGCTATTTGGTTTTTGGACAATTAGACTTTGGATGTCCTCATCCACTACTTTCTCACCATTAGCATATATATTGTTGTTAGAGAGTAAAAGTTCATCCTCTCCGACCCTTTTAAGTGCGTTGCAGGACGTAATTGCAATACCTAACAATAATAAGCCTATTTTAGCAATGTTTTTTTTAAAACTCAAAGGGGTCATCATATAGGCCAAAAATACATTATTTGTATGGTTGTGAAAAGCCAAATAAAATTTATAAAAAGCTTACAACAAAAAAAGTGCCGAATTCAAAACGGGATGTTTGTTGCGGAAGGAATCAAGATAGTACAAGAACTTTTGAATTCCAATATTAAAGCGCATAGGATTTATTGTACAGATTTGGAAATTCTGGATGATATAACGGACAACGTTCAACAGGTTTCTGAGAGCGATTTAAAAAAAATGAGTTCACTTAAGACCCCCAGTGCCATATTGGGAGTTTTTTATATTCCGAAACAGGGTGAAATAGATTGTACAGATTGGGTAGTTGCCCTGGACGATATTCGTGACCCTGGAAATTTAGGAACAATAATTCGATTGTGTGATTGGTTCGGAATACACAGTTTAGTTTGTTCGCCCTACACTGTGGATTGCTATAACCCTAAGGTATTACAGGCTACAATGGGTTCCATAGCCAGAATAAATATTGTGTATACGGACATTTCAGATTTTATAAAACGCTCAAAAATGCCTGTTTATGGAGCTTTTATGGATGGATTAAACATTTATTCCGAAAACTTACAGAAAAAAGGGATACTGATTATGGGGAATGAAGCCAAGGGTATTTCCCAAGAATTGGAAGTTGTAACAGATAAGAAAGTGAGTATACCTCAGTTTGGAGCAAATAGCACGGAGAGTTTGAACGTGGCTTCGGCTACTGCTATAATATTGAATGAAATTCGAAGAAGGTAGGTAACAAAAGACCTATTCGAAAGTTAAATTGATAAAAAGCCCTCGAGTACGTAGACCTTCTATATTTCCTGTCCAAGGACTATTTGGGTCATTATCAGGAATCAGTTCATCATTCAGTGCAAATACACCGCGAATGGAAGGGGTAAATTTAAAGTACTGAAGGTAAAAATCTATTCCAAAACCCAGTTCATAATAGTAGGTGTTTTTTGTCATTCGAAATGTACCATTACTATTATCATCTAAACTATCTTCATTGCTTCCAAGGTTTAAGGATGAAGAGACTCCACCGACGATATAGGGCCTCCAATTCCCTAATCTCCGGGCACTGACTTTTAAAAGTAAAGGAAAATTGATGTATGTTGATTTTACTTCCCTAATAGCGTCACTTTCATTATCGAATCCAGGAAAACCGAGAGTTCTTAATGTATAATGAAGACCCGGCTCTATTCGAACATCCAGAAATTCATTAATCCTCATTTCCCCTATTAGTCCTACATTGAATCCCATGGATTTGTCTACAAGGATGTCCCCAATGTCATCTTTATAATCAAACTTAAAATCATATTGGTTAAAACCAAGGAAATATCCCCAATTTAAAAAAGGCTTATCAATGTTTTCTTTATTTAGAACGGGTTTCTCGTTAAACTGGGCTGAGGTCGAATGGCATAAAATGAGTAGACCCAGTATTAGAAAAAAAGTATATTTCATGCTCTTATTTTGTAGCTACGTATATTGATGCAACCCCAAACGTCTGGGGTTTGTTATCTATAGCTATAAACCCAATTTTACGTAAAATATTGTTGAAATTCTCTCCATATGGAAAAACAGCAGCCGATTCTGATAAATAACCATAGGCGGAGCGGTCTTTTGAAAAGAGTTTACCAATTACTGGGAGCATGTATTTGGTGTATAATCCGTATCCTTGTTTAAAAGGCGTTTGGGTGGGCACGGAAGTTTCCAGGACAACAAAGGTTCCTGAGGGTTTTAATACACGATATATTTCGCTTAAACCTAGTTCCAGATTCTCAAAATTACGGACTCCAAATGCAACGGTTATCGCATCGAACGTATCTTTCTCAAATGGAAGTTTTTCGCTATCGCCCAAAACCATTTCAATGACGTCTTCCAATTTTTTTTTGCTTACTTTTTTTTCCCCCACTTCCAGCATACCAGGAGAAATGTCCAAGCCTATTATTTTATCAGCCCCTGTTTTTATGAGGCTAATGGCCAGATCCCCGGTTCCCGTGGCGATATCAAGAATATTTTTTGGCTTTTTATTCTTTAGTATGGCGACTACACGATTTCTCCATTTAATATCAATTCCAAAAGAAATGACCCTATTAAGGTTATCATAATTGTTGGAGATGGTATTGAACATTTGTATTACCTGCTCTTTTTTTCCAAGTTTGGAATCTTTGTATGGGGCAACCTTTTTAGCCATGAGGACAAATTTTGGGCAAAGATAAGATATAGTTGCAATTTGGTACTTGTAACCGCATATATTCCATTATTGGGACAACGCTTCTTTATTACTTATCTGATATGAATATATTCAAAATAAATTTATGTAATTTTGCAATGCAATTTTTGCAAACTTTTCTTGAAATGGGCTGTATAAAAGCTTTTAAATCCTTTTGGGAGATATTGTCAGATACGGTCTACCAGTCTGGATACTCGGGGTCAACCTGTGAAACAATTTACTTAACATCTAAAAAGAATATTAATAAATTTATCTGATTTATTAACGATAGGGCAATGACCAATTTTTTAGTTAATTCAATTTTGAATAATCACAAAAATTTAGACCTGTGAAAATTATTATTGCTGGGGCAGGTGAGGTGGGCTTTCATTTAGCAAAACTTCTTTCTTATGAGTCCCAAGATATTACCTTGATCGATTCTAAGAAGGAGAGTTTGGTAGAAGCCGATAGCCATTTGGATATTAGGGTACTACGAGGAGACGCAACTTCAATATCAATCTTGAAGGATGCACAAGTAGAAAAATCTGATTTGGTTATTGGTGTTACTGCTTCAGAAACCACCAATATTACACTTTGTATGTTGGCGAAGCAGCTGGGCTGTAAAAGAACCATTGCTAGGATATCGAATACGGAATTTGTGGATAACAAGGATATCATAAAATTTCATGAATTGGGGATAGATGAACTTATCTCCCCTGAAGAACTCGCAGCAACGGAGATACAGTTACTTTTGAACCAATCCGCATTTAATGATACCTATGAGTTTGAGCGTGGCCTTTTGATCATGGTGGGGGTTTCATTGCCAAAAACGGCCCCATTTGTGGGAAAAATGGTCAAAGAAGCGGCCAAGATCTTTCCCGAGCTACATTTTATGCCCATAGCCATACAACGAATGGGAACCCAATATACCATAATTCCAAGGGGTGACACTGTTTTTAATGAGCAGGACCAAGTTTATTTCATAACCACCAAAGAGGGTGTTGATGAATTATACAAATTAACCGGAAAGGAAAAGAAGGAAATAAAAAATGTGATGATACTTGGTGGAAGTAAAGTGGGTTTTAAGACAGCCAGGGAATTGTGCAATAATAAATTTAATGTAAAACTTATTGAAAAGGACAAGGAGAAGGCTTTTGATATTGCAGACGACCTTCCCAATGCATTGGTAATTAATGGCGATGGTAGAAATGTAGAATTACTGGAAGAGGAAAGCTTGGAATCGATGGATGCATTTATTGCGGTCACGGGCAACTCAGAAACGAATATAATGTCTTGTTTGGTGGCCAAATCAAAGCATATCAAAAAAACCATTGCACTTGTGGAGAACATGGATTATTTTGAATTGTCCCATTCTATTGGTATTGATACCCTGATCAATAAAAAACTACTGGCCGCAAATAATATTTTTAGATATATTCGAAAAGGTGAGGTTGTCGCTCTAACACGGTTGAACAACTTGAATGCGGAAATTCTTGAATTTATAGTTAAACCTAGTTCCTTGGTGAATGGAAAGATCATTCGTGAATTGGATTTTCCGAGGGCTGCCACTATTGGAGGGGTGATTCGTAATGAAAAAGGGATTATTGCTTTAGGGGACTTTATGATTACCGAGGGCGATAGGGTAGTGGTTTGCTGTTTGCCAAAGGCAATTCCAAAAATAGAAAAGCTGTTTTTATAAGATGGGCTTAAATTCCAAAATAATATTTCATCTCATGGGATTGCTATTGTTGTTCAATGGCTTTTTCATGCTTTTAGCGGCTTTAGTAAGTGGGATATACAAGGATGGTATTACCTTGGACATTACTTTGGCTGCAATTGTCACCATGTTGGTTGGTGTCCTGGCCATGTTTAATACACGAGATCATAAAAAAGAAGTAAAACGAAAAGAAGGATATATTATCGTTACGTTTGGTTGGCTGGTAATGTCCGCTTCCGGTGTGCTTCCATATCTTTTTTCGGGGACTATTCCGGATATAACCAACGCTTTTTTCGAAACTATTTCTGGATATACAACCACAGGGGCCTCCATATTGAATGATATTGAATCTTTACCTGAAGGAATTCTTTTTTGGCGAAGCCTTACCCATTGGATTGGCGGAATGGGAATTATCGTTCTTGCAATTGCAATCTTGCCCTTGTTGGGCATTGGAGGTATGCAGCTGTTTGCTGCTGAAGCCCCGGGGCCGAGCGCAGATAAGCTTCATCCTAGAATTACGGACACTGCTAAAAGACTATGGTTGATTTATTTTGGATATACTGTTGCTGAAACTTTATTATTAAAATTGGCCGGAATGTCTTTTTTTGATGCAATTAATCATTCCTTGGCGACTTTATCTACAGGCGGATTTTCTACAAAAAATGCAAGTTTGGCTTATTGGAACGATCAACCATTGATTCAATACATTGTAATATTGTTCATGTTTTTGGCAGGAAGCAATTTTGTGCTCAGTTATTTTGCATTTAAAGGTAAAGTACAGCGTGTTTTAAAGGATGAGGAATTTAAATTTTACACAGGATTCATTTTATTGTTCATGATTGTAACAGCATTGGTCATCTATTTTCAGGCCAATGTTCCGGTGTCAGAATACCATCCCATGATATTGGGAGAACAAGAAAGTTCTTTTAGACATGCGCTGTTCCAAGTAATGGCTGTGGTGACAACCACGGGTTTTGTGACGGCAGATTTTACCAGTTGGACCCCATTCTTAACGGTTTTCTTTTTTGGTATGATGTTTTTGGGGGGCTCGGCAGGTTCCACTGCTGGAGGGATCAAAATAATGCGGCATTTGCTGATTGTCAAGAATGGATTGTTGGAATTTAAAAGAACTTTGCATATCAATGCCATCATACCCGTTCGCTATAATAATAAAACTGTGCCAGAGCATATCGTTTATAACATTATAGCTTTCTTCGTATTGTATATGTTATCTTTTATTATAGGTTCTATGGTCTTGAGTTTTTTAGGGTTGGATTTTGAATCGGCTATTGGAGGGGCTGCTTCCTCCTTGGGCAATGTCGGACCTGCATTTGGAAGCCTAAATCCACTTAGTAATTTTAGCACTCTCCCAGCTTTGGGGAAATGGTGGTGTGGATTTTTGATGTTATTGGGTAGGTTGGAGCTGTTTACGGTACTAATATTGTTTACACCTTACTTTTGGAAAAAGACATAAAAAAAGGACCTGTGTATTAGACAGGTCCTTTTTTGGTGTATTATTTTTCTATAAAACCGATTTAATTCTTGAAATGGCTTCACGTAATTCATCTTCTGAAGCCGCATAAGAAATACGGATACAGTTTGCATTTCCAAAGGCTTCACCAGTTACTGTTGCCACATTTGCGTTTTCCAATAGATACAGCGCGAAATCCGATGCGTTGTTTATTGTTGTTCCTTTCAATGCTCTGCCAAAAAAACTGGAGATATCCGGAAATACATAAAAAGCACCTTCCGGCACATTAAGTTTAAAGCCATCGATAGTTCCCAAGAGTTTAAGTACAAGATCACGTCTTTTATTGAACTCATCGATCATAAACTGTATTTTACTCACAGGGGCTTCAAGGGCGGTAATGGTAGCTCTCTGCGCAATGGCATTGGCCCCACTTGTTATCTGTCCTTGAAATTTTGTGCAAGCCTTGGCAATCCATTCGGCTGCACCAATATATCCAATTCGCCATCCAGTCATGGCAAAGGCTTTGGAAACACCATTCACTGTAATGGTCCTATCATACATTCCTTCAATGTCTGCAATACTGACATGACCGCCTACAAAGTTGATGTGCTCATAAATCTCATCGGAAACGATAAATATGTTGGGGTGTTGTCTAAGCACTGTTGCCAGTCCTTCCAACTCCTTTTTACTGTATACCGAACCACTTGGGTTACAAGGGGAACTAAACCACAACATTTTGGTCTTTGGCGTAATGGCCTTTTCCAATTGTTCTGGTGTCATTTTAAAATCGGTTTCGATGCTGGTGGGAACTTCCACCGGCACACCCTCTGCTATCTTGACTATGTCACTGTAACTTACCCAATATGGAGCTGGTAAGATAACTTCATCCCCGCTATTGAGCATTACCATTGCCACATTTGCCAATGATTGTTTGGCTCCAGTTGAAACCACTACTTGGTTTAGGCCATATTCTAAATTATTGTCCCTTTTAAATTTGTTGCAAATGGCCTTTTTAAGGTCGACGTATCCGTCAACAGGGGAATAGCTACTATAATTATCGTCAACAGCTTGTTTGGCCGAATCCTTTATAAAATCTGGGATATTAAAATCCGGTTCCCCTAAGCTCAGACCAATGATGTCTTTTCCTTGATTTCTTAATTCCCTTGCTTTTGCTGCCATGGCCAGTGTGGCCGAAGTAGACATATTATTAATTCTATCGGATAGATGGTTGCTCATTCTTTGAATAAAATTTACTGGTATTGTAATGTGGGTTTTTTACCCAACTCTTTTAAATGTTTGAAGTGCGAAATTATAGCTTTTCTTGTAGTTTTATACTCGTTATAGGGTAAATTAAACTCTTTTGCTGTCTGTTTAACAATTTTGGAGATTTTTGTGTAATGCACATGACTGATGTTAGGAAAAATATGATGTTCCACCTGATGGTTCAAGCCTCCAGTATACCAATTTACAATACGGTTTTTAGTTCCAAAATTTACTGTGGTAAATAGCTGGTGAACTGCCCAAGTGTTTTTCATTGCGCCATGCTCATCGGGAAGTGGTGTATCTGCATGGTCTACCACATGTGCCAATTGAAACACAACACTGAGTATTACTCCTGCGATATAATGCATGATAAAGAAGCCCAATAATATTTTCCACCAGGCTATGGCCAAAATGAACATAGGCACGGCTATCCAAATAGTTAGATATATTAGCTTCATTACCACCAGAGTACTCCAGTTTAAAAATGGATTGGGAAATTTTCCGTACGCCAATTTACGCTTGGTGTAGCGATACATTTGTTGGAAATCTGTAGTAATTGCCCAATTGAATGTTAATAGGCCATACAAGAAAATAGAATAATAATGTTGAAACCTATGAAATTTTTGCCATTTAGCATGTTTTGAGAAACGCAAAATACGACCAGCCTCCAAATCTTCATCATGATTGTGGATGTTAGTGTAGGTATGGTGCAGAACATTGTGTTGTACCTGCCAATTGTACACATTACCGGCAAGGATATATATGCTACCTCCCATTAACTTGTTCACCCATTTCTTATTGGAATAGGAACCGTGATTGCCGTCGTGCATAACGTTCATTCCAACTCCTGCCATGCCAACTCCCATGACTAGTGTCAACATGAGATTTGCCCAATTTGGAAGGTTTAAGGTTAGTATTAAAAAGTAAGGTGCTAGAAAAAGAGCAAACATTACAGCTGTTTTTATGTGCAGCCGCCAGTTACCGGTTTTTTTTATTTTATTTTCCTTAAAATAATCATTCACCCGTTTGTTCAAGGTTTTGAAAAACTGGGCAGAATCCTTTCTTGAAAATCGAATGGTTTCCCTATTCATAATGAGTATATTTTATGCAAATATAACGCAATATTAGTGTATCAATTATAATACCTTATTAAAAAGTAAATATTTATGATTTTGAATTTGCTATTTTTGTTCAAATTTTTAAATTGAAATGAAGGCTGATATTATATTTAAATACTTCCCCGATTTAACCGAAATACAAAGGAATCAGTTTCAGGAATTGGAGCATTTGTATCAAGATTGGAACCAAAAAATAAATGTGGTTTCAAGAAAGGATATCGAGGATCTGTACCTGCGTCATGTAGTACACTCTTTGGGCATTGCAAAAATCCAACAATTTCGTCCAGGAGCCTCGATATTGGATGTTGGAACCGGTGGAGGTTTTCCAGGCATACCCTTGGCCATTATTTTTCCTGAAACCCAATTTACTCTAGTTGATGCTATCGGAAAAAAAATAAAAGTTGTGGAAGAAGTTATTCATGGCTTGGGAATCACCAACGTAACCGCATTGCATACACGAGTGGAAGACCTGGATTCCCAGTTTGATTTTATTGTCAGCAGGGCCGTGGCTGCCATGCCTACTTTTGTTCGCTGGGTAAAAGGACGAATTAAAAAGAACTCCACCCATAACTTGAAAAATGGAATTTTATATTTAAAAGGGGGCGATTTACAAGAAGAATTAAAAGAGTACAGAACAGCACAAATCTTC
>CAXMOE010000023.1:0-22760 GCA_964194835.1 uncultured Flavobacteriaceae bacterium
TCAGTGATTTGTCGGAAGCAAAAGATGAGTTGCGTACAATGTTGGTTGATGCCAAATTTGGAGCAGCCAGTACAACAGTGGTCATTGAAGAATTTTTATCGGGAATAGAGCTTAGTTGTTTTGTACTAACTGATGGCGAGAACTACAAAGTGTTGCCCACCGCTAAGGACTATAAACGCATTGGTGAAGGGGATACGGGCTTGAATACAGGCGGAATGGGAGCCATTTCCCCTGTCCCCTTCGCAGACCACGAATTTATGGACAAAGTCCATGAGAGGATTTTAAAGCCCACCGTAGAGGGCTTTAAAATGGATAATTTACCGTACAAAGGGTTTGTTTTTATTGGATTGATAAAAATTGGGGAAGACCCCTTTGTTATTGAATACAATGTGCGATTGGGCGATCCAGAGACCGAAGTGGTCATACCAAGGATACAGAACGACTTAGTAGAGGTTTTTCTGGCTGTTGCCAATCAGACGTTGGATACCATTGATCTACAAATTGATGATCGGACCGCAACAACTGTGATGACAGTATCTGGTGGTTATCCGGAAGCGTACAAAAAGGGCAAGGAAGTAACTGGATTCGAAAATATTGATGATTCCTTGGTGTTTCACGCGGGCACGCAATTATTGGATAACAAAGTATTGACCGATGGCGGCAGGGTTATGGCAATAACTTCGTATGGAAGTAATTTTAAGGAAGCGCTAAGAAAATCTTATCAAAGTATAGATAAGCTTAACTTCGATGGAATGTATTATCGAAAAGATATTGGATTCGATTTATAAATAAGAATGGGCAGTGATTTCCTTGTCTTCTTCGCCCTGGTCATTGAATTTTTTAAGTTGTAACATCCAATATACCATTGCAACAGCACCAATCAACATAAAAATCCAGTTCAGGGTATTGGCGGTCCACCAGTTTTCCATAAACCGGAGAAAATCAAAAGGTAAAAAAAGGACGTTAACAAATAAATCTTCTATGCCTTCAAAAAATGATGTCATCTTAATTATATTTACCGTACAAAAATATAAAAACCTAGGATGATATCAAGCATTTTTGGAAAAACTAAGCCCATTAACTTTATTATTGTGCTTTCGTTATTGTTTGTTTTCTATTGGGTGGCACATTTCCTGTTGTTTGAAAATGTGTATAAACCAAGTCAACTTCTGTTCCAAACTGCAATATTGGCAGTATTGCTGTTTAGTATTTTTGCCTTAAATTTTGTTATAAAAAGAAATAAGATAACAGGCACAAATTCCTTTGCTATTCTCTTTTATACCTTGTTGATTGTTCTTTTTCCAGAAGTGTTGACCGATAGTAATGCTGTTTTCTGTAGTTTTTTTTTGTTGCTTTCTATAAGACGGCTACTCAGTATAAAATCGTTAAAAAACATTAAATTAAAGGCTTTTGACTTTACTTTATGGACCACTGTGGCCAGTTTGTTTTATGATTGGGCCTTGCTTTATCTGGTATTGGTTTTCGCAGCCATTTATTTATATGAGCCAAAGAATATAAGAAACTGGTTGGTTCCCATCGTAGGGGTTTTCACTGTTTTCATGATTACAACTGCTATTTTAATCTTGACAAATAATTTGGATTTCTTGGCAGATCACTATGTGTTTTCCATGAATTTCAATACAGACTATTTTTTTAACTTGGGCAACAGCACAAAATTAATTGTATATATAATTGTTGTGTCTATTGCAGGTATATTGGCATTTGTAAGGTTAGGGAAATCTGGGGTGGGAAAGATAAGTACAATGCGGTTGATAACATTGTCCTACTTCATTGGACTTGTGTTAACGGCTTTTAAATCTTCCCCTGACATTTTCCCTGTAATGGTAACGTTTTTTCCTGCAGTAATATTCATCACCAATTATATCGAGTCAATAAAAAGACACAATATAAAGGAAATCGTACTGATTGCTTCTATTTTGATACCTTTTACATTGTTGGTTTCCGGCTTCATTCTAGAATAGTAAATGCAGCAAAGATTTTTCTAAATGTAGATATTAACCTGTTCTGTCATATTTATAATTGAAACTTTTTAAATTGAATTATTAAGGATGGCTAATTACCATGGGTTCATATAATGGAATTTCAATTGTAAATAATGGGTATATTTGTAATAAATATTTGCATACATGTTTAGTGAATTTGCCTTTAAGATTTTTGAGGAAAGTATTCGTAATTTCCATATCAAGGATGATGTTTATCAGGCCTTTAGCAATCCTTACCCGAACGATGATATTACACATTTGCTATATCGTAAAAATTGGATAGACACTGTACAGTGGCATTATGAGGATATTATCCGCGACCCGAACATTGACCCAATCGATGCCTTGGATTTAAAGCGAAAGATAGATGCCAGTAATCAGGACAGAACAGATCTAGTGGAGTACATAGATGGGTATTTCTTGAATAAACACCAATCGGTTCAAATTCAAGATACTGCAAGTATTAATACCGAAAGTCCAGCATGGGCGATTGACCGACTTTCTATATTGGCCCTTAAGATTTACCATATGGATGAGGAGGCACATAGAAATGATGCTTCTGCAGCCCATATTACAAAGTGTCTACATAAGCTTCAGGTCTTACTTGAACAAAAGAAAGATCTATCAGTGGCAATAGACCAATTATTGACTGATATTGAAATGGGAAATAAGTACATGAAAGTCTACAAGCAGATGAAAATGTATAATGATGAGGAATTAAACCCCATTCTTCGTGGGCAAAAGCAATAGGTCTCAAACCGAAAAAAAACCGATTTCGCATGTACTTGTGATACGATTATCCGCTATGGGTGACGTGGCCATGACTGTGCCGGTTATTTTGGCCTTGGTAAAACAATATCCAGAATTGAGAATTACTGTCTTAACCCGAGGTATTTTTAAAGCAATCTTTTTGGAACTTCCCAATGTAGAAGTATATATAGCTGATGTAATGGGGAAACATAAAGGAGTCAGGGGATTGTGGAAACTGTTTAAGGAACTGAAGAAACTTCATATTGACGCTATAGCGGATTTGCACAACGTTTTACGCAGCAATATCTTAAAATGGTATTTTGGCCTAATTAAAATTCCTTTTAAGCAGATTGATAAGGGAAGAGCCGAGAAAAAAGAACTAACCTCCTTAAAAAACAAGATTATCAAACCTTTGAAGACAACACATAATAGATATGTGGATGTATTTGAACGATTGGGTTTTCCTATAAATTTATCGCCAGATTCCTTTCTCCCAAGACAACGCTTATCGAACAAAGCCATTGAAATAATTGGGACTGATACAAGGAAATGGATTGGAATTGCACCATTTGCAGCCTATAAAGGGAAAATGTACCCCTTGGATTTGATGGAGCAGGTAATTCGGCAATTAAATAATACCGAAAAGTATAAAATGTTCTTTTTTGGTGGCGGTGAAAATGAACGCTTACAGCTGGAAGAATGGGAAAAACAATTTCATAACGGCATCAACATTGCTGGAAGACTTAGTCTTGATGAGGAATTGGCCTTAATTTCAAATTTAGACCTAATGCTAGCAATGGATAGTGCCAATGCACATCTTGCAGCAATGTACGGTATTTCTACAATAACACTATGGGGAGTTACCCATCCTTATGCTGGGTTCTACCCCTTTGGACAAGATGCCAGTAATGCGCTATTGGCAGATAGGGAGAAATATCCCTTTATACCCTCATCCATCTATGGCAACAAAAATTCTGTAGGTTACGAAAAGGCAATTGAAACTATTGCACCAGATATGGTTCTTCATAAAATTGATGAAGTACTTAAAACAAACTAGTACTTTCTCTATGCAATTTCTTTTTGTGAAAGCATTTTAAAATACTGTCTCAGTTGCTGCATATAGTTGTACCGTATGGTTTTGCAATTTCCTTCTACCATCATAGTACGTATGCCCATGTATGATGAAATCAAATAAGTAGCTACACCTCCACTATCAACATGCCTATCCACGTATCCATCAGATTTTCCTTTTTGTAGGATAGAAATTAGATTCACTTCCCATATCTTAAGGATATCTTTAAGAAATCGCATTATTTCTGGATTTTTCCCATTGAATTCACTTATGAAATTGCCCAACACAAATCCGAAATCCAGTTCATTGTGTTCTGCAGTCTCTAAAGCATCTTCAAGGCAGTTTGCAATAACATTAAAAGGGTTATCCTTCCCTTCAATAGGTTCAATGAGCATACTATACACCTTTTGGGCGATAAGGCTCTGCACAATACTGATAAAAAAATCTTCCTTGGACTCAAAATGATAATAGAAAGCACCTTTGGAAAGGGAAAGGGATTTCAAAATGTCGTCTATACTGGTATTATAATATCCTTGTTTATAAAACAACTCTAAACCAGTAACTTGCATCCGATGCATGGTAGCCATGCGTTTTAGATTCTTTTCCATAAGATTTGGGTTTTGGGTAAAACAGACCATTTAGTCTATAACAAAGAACAGGCAGATTACATGTTTCGTAAAGAATTACGGTTATAGGGCTTTAAAACTCGTTGTAAAGCGCAAATAACTGATTCAAAAGGGATGGTAAAACACCAACAAACCAAGTGGTCGGTAAAACACTACAGATCATCCGACAGGCTATCAAATTTACCTGAATAATCGCCTATATTACATACCCTAGGCCACTGTTCCCTGGCAGCTACTGCCCGCTCCGGCAGTACATCCGTAACAATGTTGTGAGATGATTATGTTACGGTCATTAAGGATTTCTTCATTGTAATCCCTGATGTGTTTAACCTTGCTGGCCACTTTTAAATCCAACATCTGATTAAAATCACAATCGTAGAGCCAACCATCCCAACTTATAGAAATGGTATTGGTGCACATTACATTGGCTACCGCTGAAGGATTATAAGCTTCTACCAATGAATACATATAGTCTTCATAGTTTTCAGATGCGATCAGGTAGTCTAAAAAGCGGGCAATTGGCAGATTGGTTATAGCGAATAGGTTATGGAATTGAATATTGAAATCTTCTTTCAACGCTATTTTGAAATCATTTTCCAAGGCCATCTGGTCTCCAGGCAGGTATGCCCCTGATGGATTATAGACCAAATCCATTCGCAAATCACTATCCGGCATGCCATATCCTACCGCATTTAGTTCTTGAAGGGCCTTTATGGATTTGTCGAAAACACCCTCTCCTCGTTGACTATCCGTTTTTCCACGGGTATAATGGGGCATGGAAGAAATGACGTGGACGTTATGTTTTTTAAAGAACTCGGGCAAATCGTAGTATTTTTTATTTGCACGGATAATGGTCAAATTGGAACGTACAATAAAATCCTTGATCCCTGCTTTGGACGCTTCCTCGACAAACCAACGAAAATCAGGGTTCATTTCCGGAGCTCCACCCGTAAGGTCCAAGGTATGAGCACCTGTGTTGCGAATGATTTCGAGGCATTCAGCCATTGTCTCCCTGGTCATGATTTCCTTTCGGTCCGGTCCTGCATCCACATGGCAATGATCACAGACTTGGTTGCACATATACCCTACGTTGATCTGCAGGATTTCCAATTTTTTAGGCCGAAGAGGGAAATGTCCTATTTCCGATATCTTATCCTTAAAATACGGTAATTCACCATCTGCAAAGATGCCTCCATTCAAAATATCGAGCTGTTTATTTGATTCTGCAAGCTCATCGTGTCTTGCATGTAATGATTTTGTTACCATTTTCTAGCAATGTGTGTTATAATGTAAGATGACTGAGCGAAATGTACAGAAGCTTAGTTATCTATATTTAATTTATAGTTTTAATCTAATAATATCGGACGTTTCTAGCTTCTTCAGCCAGGAACATCTTTACATGCTCAATTTATTGTATTTGTTCATCATCTGTACCCCGTGCACCAAGGTGGCCCCGCTTTCAATGGCCGCACCCACATGGACGGCTTCCATCATTTCTTCCTTTGTAATGCCCTTTTGTAATCCATCTTTTGTATAGGAATCAATGCAGTAGGGACATTTCACCACATGGGACACCGCAAGGGCAATCAGAGATTTTTCACGGGCAGAAAGTGCTCCCTCCTCAAAAACTTTCCCGTAATAGTCGAAGAACTTGGTGCCCAATTCTTCACTCCATTCAGTTATTTTTCCAAATTTTCTTAAATCTGCTGCGTCGTAATATGGATTTGCCATTTTGTTTTGTTGTAGTTGTTGGGTTTTTACTGATCATAAAAATCGTGCAGCTTACACCGAACGAAGGACTTTGCTTAAAACATAATCTTAATTTTGAGTAGCCGAATTATTGCACACCAATTTGATGTGCAATAAAAAATAGGATGTACTTCTTTAAAGAATTTGGATTGTACAAGGATAGCCAGACAGAATTAAAATTCAGTGCTAACTACGAACGAAGTAGTATTGGCGAACCCTTATTATGAATAATTTCTGTAAAAACCGAATTCAATATTCCATAGACATAACGGAACGCGGTATTTACTGAACTTATTAAGGAAAGGATGACTTTTAAAATAGGGTTTGTTAGACTATGAGGGGAATTTGCCAATATTTTTAAATCCCATATCGTATCAATATCGAAGAATACGGGTAGTAGTACCAATTCTTGGTAATTTCTGATCAACTTGGATAGTTTCAGCGCTAAACTGGAGGTTTGCCAAGGTAATTTTTTTAATTCTGACGGGACAAACTGTGATCTGTGCAGACCCATCAAATAAATACCCCCATCGGCCGATGGTCCCAATACCGACTTTTGGTCCAGTAAATTATGGTATGTTCTAAGAATATGAGAAACCCTTAATTGTGGGGTATCATTTCCAATAGTAATTATCTGGTCAAATCCTTGATCAAACACTTCTTGTATGGCATTTGTAAAGCGTTCACCAAAAGAATTCCCTCTTTGTACAGCCTCCGTAAAATGAAAATAAGGGATTTTAGTGTTTTTAACGATTTGTAGCGTATGCCGGGTAAGTTCATCGAACAGTGCGCCACCTTTTACAATTGGTTTATGCCTTAATTCTTCTTGGGAAGAGTTGGCAAAAACCAATATTGCGGTAGTATGTTGTTTAGGTGATGACATTAATAGCTGCTCTGATGTAAAATTACAACAAAATGGGATATACTGTTTGGTCGTACGGCTTGTGCGTTTATTACAGTTGCCTCAATATTTAACAGCTACTTCATTTTTAGATATCAAACTACATGGTTTGTATTCCAAATGTTCATGGGGCCGTTCTTTTAGGGTTATGAGGTTAATCTTCAAGTAAAAGCGGATAAGCTACGTTAATATGCTTTAAAGTTTTTGAAACACGCAAATAACCAACCGAATGGTTGGTGAATAGGTGTTTTTTATGCCTATGAAAATTTAAACATCGTCATAATCTACCTTTAAAACTGGCGTCAACGGGTGTGCTTGACAGGTTAAAATGAGTCCGTCTGCAATTTCTCCATCGGTCAAAATTTGGTTTTTTACCATTTCTGCCTTTCCTTCGGTAATCCTGGCAATACAACTACTACATACCCCGCCTTGACAAGAGTAGGGAGCATCTATATTTTCTTTTAAAACAGCATCCAATACCAAGATTTTCTTGTCCATATTAAATGAAAAGGTTTCGTCATCAACGGTCACCTCAACCTGGGTCATGCCTTCCAAATTTTCCGCTACGGTGTCCACAGTTTCTGTGGACGTGAATAATTCAAAATGAATTTTATCATCTGAAATCCCAGCAGATTTTAAAGTGTCAGAGACTAAATGTATCATATGTTCCGGACCACATAAGTAAAAGGCGTCAAAGTTCGCATCCTTATGTTTGTTCTTAATAATAAAATTTGCTGTTGAGGCATCTATACGCCCGAAAAGGGAGCCCTCTTCCTGAGATTTACTATATACAAATTGAACAAAAAACCTATTGGTATATTTATTTAAAAGAGCAGAGATCTCTTTGTGGAACATAGTTTCCATTGGGGTCTGATTGCCAAATACCAATACAAAGGTATTGTTGAGATGACTTTCCAGCACGGTTTGGGCAATGCTTATTATTGGGGTAATCCCACTCCCAGCTGCAAAGGCTGCTATATTTTTAACCGAGTTGGAGGGCTCAAAGCTAAATCGACCCTCTGGTGGTATTACTTCCAATATATCGCCGGCCTTTAATTCTGTATTGGCATAAATTGAAAACGCACCGCCATCTACTTTTTTAATTCCAACCGTAATCTCATGTGATGTGGGCACAGAGGAAATGGAATAGGCCCTTCGCAGCTCTACTCCGTTAATTACATGCTTAATGGTTATATACTGCCCGGATAAAAAGGAAAAAGCATCTTTTAAATGTTTAGGAATTACAAAGGAAACGGAGACCGAATTAGGTGTTAAATGGTGTACCCCTTCAACTGTAAGGGAATAAAAATCGTTCATCGATTGTTTTTTTTGCAAAACTAAGCAAAGCCACGGCTATATAAAATGAGATTGCCAAAAAAATAGTTTCCATGTGTAACAAAAATTATATTTGTGATACTAACCAAACAGAAAATTCCACCAGCCATTATGTTTATACATTTTATAAAACTTCAATGGAAGTCTTTTTTTAGGTCATCTAGTCTTGGAAAAGGACTGGCTTTGAAAATTATAATGGCCTTTTTCGGAATATATATGTTGGCTTCCCTTGCTTTTGCCGGCGGTGGACTCTTTTTTCTCTTAAAAAAGATATTTCCGGAAATCGACCCTGTCATGAAACTGTCCGAGTATCTCATTTATTGGATACTTTTTGAACTTTTTTTCAGATATTTTATGCAGAAATTGCCCGTGATGGATGTGAAACCTTTATTATCATTACCGGTAAAGAAAAGTACGATTACTCATTACATTTTGGCTAAATCGGGACTTTCGTACTTCAATTATATTTCACTGTTTCTTTTTATTCCTTTTGCCATAGTCCTTATTTTTAATGGATACCCAAAGCTTAATGTGCTTGTTTGGATACTTTCCATTGTTAGCATTGTAATGATAATTAACTATATAAACTTTATCATTAATAAGAATGATAAGAGTTTAATAATTCTTGCAATTGCTATTGCCCTAGGATTTGGCGTTGAATATTTTGATTTGTTACCAATTTCAACTTATACAGGCAATCTCTTTTACTCACTTTACTGGAATCCGACCTGGGTCTTGGTTCCAATTATATTAGCAATAGGAAGCTATGCAATAAATTTTAGGTATTTAAAAAACAAGATTTTCCTGGATTCGTCCCTAAAGCAGAAGTCAAAGAAAGCGAACACTTCTGATTTGGCATGGACCAAACGATTTGGGGATATTGCTCCTTTTCTCCAATTGGATCTAAGATTAATATGGAGGAATAAACGCACTAAAACACAAGTTTTTTTGTCCCTTGCAATGGTTTTTTATGGGTTAATATTTTACAACATGGAGGCATATACCTCCTCTTCCCCCATTTTTGTTTTTGTCGGGATTTTTATAACCGGAATTTTTTTGATGAATTTTGGACAGTTTATTCCCGCTTGGGACAGTGAATATTATGCTATGATGATGTCACAAAATATTCCACTACGAAAGTACCTTGAATCAAAAGCATACTTAATTTCTGTTAGTATAGTTGTGATGTTCATACTTTCTATGCCCTATATATATTTTGGATGGCAAGCACTTGCCATTAATTTTAGTTGTGCCTTATATAACTTGGGAATTAATATTCCGGTAATACTACTATTTGGATCTATGAATAAGAAACGTATTGATCTCAAAAAAAGTCCGATTGGAAATACGCAAGGGGTCAGTGCTGCACAATTTTTGGTGGCAATACCTCTTTTTGGGGCGCCAATGATGATCTATTTACTGCTTTACTATTTAATTTCCATTGAGGTGGCCCTAATTGTAATTTCTGTATTAGGAATTATTGGGTTTATGTTAAGAAGGCAATTTCTAGATAAAATCACAGAGATTTATAGGAGAAAGAAATATGTTATGGTTGCAGGATTTAAAGAAAATAACAGCTAATACTATTGAACCAATGATACAAACACATAACCTTACTAAAAAATACGGTTCTCAAACCGTATTGAATATTGAACATTTGGAAATTCCCAAAGGGCAGAGTTTTGGTTTAGTTGGAAACAATGGTGCTGGGAAAACAACTTTTTTTAGCTTGCTTTTGGATTTGATCCAACCTACCACTGGACATATTATCAACACTGAAATACAGGTAAATACCAGTGAGGCATGGAAGCCATTTACTTCGGCCTTTATAGATGAGACATTTTTGATAGGCTACCTAACTCCCGAGGAATACTTTTATTTTATTGGGGAACTAAGAGGTCAGAACAAAGCAGATGTGGATGCGTTACTGTCTAGTTTTGAAGATTTTTTCCATGGAGAAATCCTAGATCAGAAGAAATATTTGAGAGACCTTTCGAAAGGGAACCAGAAAAAAGCCGGAATTATAGCCTCTTTTATCGGAAACCCAGATGTGATTATTTTAGACGAACCTTTTGCCAATTTGGACCCCACTACACAAATTAGACTTAAGGGCATTATCAAGAACCTTGTGAAAACCAATGAAGTTACCGTGTTGATTTCCAGTCATGATCTCATACACCTTACAGAAGTCAGTGAACGGATTGTGGTTCTTAATAAAGGTGAAATCGTAAAAGACATACAAACATCTACCCAGACCTTAAAAGAGCTTGAAAGTTTTTTTGCGGGTTAATTTTACATCATAGAACAAGCTTTTCAGCACCCGTGCGCAAAGCTTTCAGATGTTGATATAGGGATAATTTGAAAATTGGGAATGCTCGGTTTTGCTCTTTTAAGTTATTTCCCATGCCTCTTGGAACGACCCTTACACAAGAATTAATATAATTTTATCGATGAACTGCATAATAAACCGCATGTTTTTCAGTTAAGATTACGTACGAATACCAAGAATTTTGAAGCTTCAAATTAAACTTACTTTATCTGTTGTTCTGGGAGGGCTCTTTTTTAATGCCTGTTCCACCAAAAAGGACGCGTTTATCAATCGTAATTGGCATGGACTAAATACCAAGTACAATGTACTATACAATGGCAATATTGCTTTTGAAGAGGGTAGAGAGGAGCTGAATGCAACATATAGGGACAATTACTGGGATATATTACCCGTTGAGCGCTTGGAAGTTACAGAAGAAATTAAACTTGATTCAGAAGACAACAACCCAAATTTTATCATTGCCGAGGAGAAGGCTTCCAAAGCCATACAAAAACACAGTATGGATATTAAGGACGAAGAACGTAACGCGCAGACCGACGAAGCCTTTTTACTGCTTGGAAAAGCAAGATATTTTGATCAACGCTATATTCCTGCTCTGGAAGCATTTAATTATATACTGCGTAAATACACAGAGAGCGACAAATTAAACGAGGCAACTATTTGGCGTGAAAAGGTGAATATCCGCCTGGAAAATGAAGAATTGGCTTTAAAAAATTTAAGGCGTCTGTTTAAGTATGAACGGTTAAAAGATCAAGAATATGCAGATGCCCGGGCCATAATGGCACAAGCATATATAAACTTAAAGGCACCGGATACTGCCATTCAGCAACTAAAGATTGCGACGGCCTATACCAAGAAAAACCCTGAAAAAGGCAGGTATTACTATATATTGGGGCAATTGTACAATCAATTAAATCACAAGGATAGCGCCAATTATGTCTTCGATAAGGTAATTGCCTTAAATAGAAAATCACCAAGGGTATATATGATCAACGCCCATTTGGAAAAAATAAAGAATACCAAAATTACGGAAAGTAATAGAGAAGAACTTTTGGAATATCTTACCAATTTGGAAGAAAATAGAGAAAACCGTCCATTTTTGGATAAAATATATCGCCAAGTGGCAGAGTATCATTTAACCAATGGTTCAGATAGTTTGGCATTGGTCTATTTTAACAAATCCCTAAGAGCTACACAAAATCAACCCTTGTTAAATGCGCTGAATTATGAAAATCTTGCTGAATATAACTTTGATAGGAACAATTATAAAGTTGCAGGTGCGTACTATGATAGTGTTTTGACCAACCTATCTGAAAATTCCAAGAAGTTTCGTTCTATCAAAAAGAAGTTTGATAATCTGGAAGATGTTATAACTTATGAAGATGTAGTACAGTATACCGATAGTGTAATCACACTGTACAATATGCCCAAGGATAAGCAAACTGAATACTTTGAGGAATACATTGCATCATTGAAAAAAATTGAAGAGGAAGCAGCAGCCAAAGAAGAGAAACGTGTAAATGCAGGTATTGTGGCTTTTGGAGAGACCAAGGGAGGCAAAGAGAATAAAGGGAAATTTTATTTCTACAACATAACCAGTTTGGGCTATGGCAAGAACGATTTTAAAAACAGGTGGGGAGACCGTGTCTTAGAAGATGATTGGCGTTGGTCCAACAAAACCACCATACAACCCTTGGAATCCACTGGGGAATTGGCAACAACTGTAGATGACAGTCAAGAAATAAGTCAGGAGCAAAAATATTCGATTGATTATTATTTGGAACAGATCCCAACGGACGTGTCAATTATTGACAGTTTAAAGAACGAAAAAAACTTTGCTAATTATCAACTGGGATTAATTTACAAAGAGAAGTTCAAAGAAAATTTCTTGGCTGCCAATAAACTTAACGACGTATTACAATCCAATCCGGAACAACGATTGATACTGCCCTCAAAATATAATCTGTATAAGATTTATGAGGAACTTCAAAGTCCTTTAGTAAATGGAATGAAAGAAGATATTATTCTTAATCATCCCGATTCGCGATATGCTGAAATATTATTGAACCCACAGGCTGTTTTGGCCGACAATGAGGACAGTCCGGATGCTCGATATGCCCAATTGTATAAATTGTACCAAGACCAGGAGTATTTGAATGTAATTACAGGAGCTGAGGAAAACATCAATAGATACACAGGAGATGAAATTGTACCCAAGTTCGAAATGTTGAAGGCTAATGCCATTGGAAGATTGCAGGGCTTTAAGTCTTTTGGAGAAGCATTGAACTATGTGGCATTAAACTATCCCAATAATCCGGAGGGCAAAAAAGCCCAACAAATGATCAGCGACCATTTGCCTAAATTGGAACCAAAAGAATTTTCAACTGAAACAGAACCTTCATCTGGCAACGAAAATTGGAAAGTAGTTTTTCCGTTCCAGCGAAAAAATAATGACAAAGCTTTGGAACTTAGAGAACTCTTGGAAAAATCCATGAAAGATTTAAAATATAGAAACATTGTTTCCAAGGATATTTATAATCTCGAAGATCAATTTGTGATTGTCCACGGGTTTAAATCCAAAGACCATGCATTGGGTTATACAGAGTTGCTAAAAATTAACAAGGATTACAGGGTTGATAATGAGAATTTTGTAATTTTGTCCTCTAATTACAAAACAATTCAAGTACATAAGAATTTACAGGATTACAAAAAACAGAATTTAACCCCAAAACCTTAGAACAATGTTTTCAGATAACAAAAAACCTAGAGTTATGACAGAAATGGGCGGACAACCTAACAGGATTGAAAAGAACACCAAAATCAAAGGCGATATTATTTCAGAGGCCGATTTTAGAATAGACGGAAAATTGGACGGGAACGTAAAGACTTCTGGAAAAGTGGTTATTGGTAAAGGTGGCTATATCCATGGAAAAGTGGAATGTGTAAACGCAGATATCGAGGGAAGTTTTAACGGAGAGCTGTTGGTTTCGGATTTATTGTCGTTAAAGGCTTCTGCGGTAATCGAAGGAACGGTTTCGGTCTCCAAATTGGCAGTGGAACCTGGAGCTACTTTTAACGCTGCATGTACTATGAAAAGTAAAGGAGGAACAAGTAGCACAGCAGCTAGCACTAACGATACAACTACAACTACTGCTGCTACCAGCTATAAACAGCCCGTAACTGGTAATGAACGCACAAAAGTCTCCTAATAAGAAAAATCAGCTTAATAATTACGCTCGATTTTCTGGAATTGCCTTCCAAATGATTGTAATAATCGGATTGGGTAGTTATGGGGGGGTTAAATTGGACGAATCATACCCCAATGAATATCATATTTTTACCCTAGTATGTTCCTTGGCTTCTGTGGCCATTGCTATGTATGTGGTTATAAAACAAGCAACTAATATTTCTAAAAACCAAAATACCAACAATGAATAAAGAGATTGGATTATTTGTAATTAGGCTTTTGTCCTTTTCTTTGCTATTGTTTTGCGTCCATTATTATATACTTTTCCAATTTTTTTCTACGGAACTGTATTTTCCTCTTTGGACAATTTATTGTTTTAATGGGGTTTTGGTTCTGGGAGTATATTCGGTGTTGAGGTACTATGCCAATAAAATACAGAAGGATATGTTTAAGGTGTTTTTAGGGCTAACAATGTTAAAAATGGTGTTGGCAATTATATTTTTATTGCCTCTGTTTCTTAAAAAATCTGATCATGTACAACTGGAAGTATTCAATTTTTTTATCCCCTATTTTTTGTTCTTGGCCTTTGAAATAATAAGCCTAAATAATTTTCTTCAAAAATCATAAACAAACTAATACATAAGTTTGTCAATTAATATAATGTATGTACATTTGCAGCGAATTTTTCGAAGAGGTTTTAAACTAAAATTTCAATGCAGATCAGTCCATTCAAAGCTTTTTTCCTAGTTATTTTCTTGTCGTTTTTCAATGTGAATTTTGCAGCTTCAAAAGAAGATTCAAATCAGGAAGAAAAACCTTTCAACACCAAGGAATTAATATTTCACCATATTACAGATAGCCATGGCTTTCATGTGGCCGGTGATTTTTCTATTCCCTTACCAGTTATATTATGGACAGAGAATGGTTTGGTGACCTTTATGTCAAGTGAATTCCATCATGATATTGAAGGCAAGACCATTGTTGAGAAAAAAGGATTGAATTTTGTGAACGCCCATGAAAAAATCTACCAATTAAATGAGGCTGCCACTGCAGTGGAGTTTGACGCTGAAGGGCATCCTGAAAATGCAGCAAGACCATTGGACCTTTCCATTACCAAAAATGTGTTTTCCATGCTCTTGTCGCTTATTGTCTTGTTTTTGGTGTTTGTGGCGGCCGCTCGATCGTACAAAAAATCTGGATCAAATATGCCCAGTGGTATAGGAAAATTTATGGAGCCTATTATAATGTTTATTAGGGATGAAGTGGCTATTCCAAACATTGGGGAGCATAAGTACCATAAGTATATGCCATTTTTGCTGACCTTGTTTTTCTTTATATGGTTGAACAACATTTTTGGATTGATTCCATTTTTCCCATTTAGCAGTAACTTAAGTGGTAACATTTCATTTACTCTGACACTTGCTGTAATTACGTTTTTTATTACATTATTTAGTAGTAAAAAGCATTATTGGTCACATATGTTATGGATGCCTGGTGTACCGGTTTATATGAAACTTTTTTTAGCTCCCATAGAATTATTGGGAATGTTCATTAAACCAATAGCTTTAATGATACGTTTGTTCGCCAATATAACAGCAGGACATGTCATCGTATTAAGTCTTATATCATTGATTTTTATATTGGATACAGTCTGGGTGTCACCCGCTTCAGTACTTTTTACCGTATTCCTTAGTGTAATTGAGGTATTGGTAGTGGCAATTCAGGCTTATATATTTACGATGCTTTCCGCATTATATTTTGGACAGGCATTAGAACATGAACATTAATTAATTTTTAATATTTTAAATTATGAGTTTAGCATTATTACAAGCTGCGGAAGCTGTTGATTATGGAGCATTTGCTGCTATTGGAGCGGGACTTGCTGCTATCGGTGGTGGTATCGGTGTTGGTAAAATTGGTGGAGCTGCTATGGAAGCTATGGCGCGTCAACCAGAAATGCAAGGGAAACTACAAGGTGCTGCAATTGTACTTATTGCCTTTATTGAGGCGATAGCACTTTTTGCTGTTGTTGTATCGTTTCTTGCAACCTAAGACTAAAATTAAGGTGTAGCGGTTGGCTGCACCTTAATCTTTTTGAAATATAATAAAAAGCAACACATATGGAATTAGTTACACCCGAATGGGGCCTTATAGTTTGGACAACACTTTCGTTTTTAATCTTACTTTTTGTTTTAGGTAAGTTTGCTTGGAAGCCTATCCTTAATTCTGTAAACGAACGGGAGAGTTCAATAAAAAGTGCACTTGCCGAAGCAGAGAATGCTCGCAAAGAAATGCAAAACCTTCAAGCGGACAATGAACGTATTTTAAAAGAAGCTCGTGCAGAAAGAGAGGGCATGTTGAAGGATGCAAGGGATATGAAGGAGAAAATAGTAGGGGATGCAAAAGAACAGGCAAAAGTTGAAGGGGATAAAATGATTAAACAGGCCCAGGCTGCCATAGAAAGTGAAAAGAAGGCCGCAGTAGCTGAAATTAAAAATCAAGTAGCCAGTCTTTCTGTGGAAATTGCAGAAAAGGTAATAAAAGAACAATTGGCCAACAAAGACAAGCAATTGAAGTTGGTGGAGGACATGTTGGGCGACATTAAGTTAAACTAAACAAGTATGAACGAGTCTAGAGCAGCCATTCGTTACGCCAAAGCAACTTTGGATCTGAGCTTAGAAAGTAAGGCTTCAGAAAAAGTTGAAAAGGATATGCGAACGGTTGTAGAAACTATCGCAGGGAGTGTGGAGCTTCAAGACCTTTTGGCCAGCCCGATTATAAATGGGGAGGACAAGAAAAAGGTCTTAACCGATATTTTTAAGGGAATACATTCCATTACTGCTGGGTTGATTACTATGTTGGTCGATAATAAAAGAGTTTCCATTTTAAATGACGTAGCACTAAAATATATCGCTCTAAATGAGCAATTAAAAGGTCAGGATGTGGGCTATGTTACCACTGCTGTCCCGTTGACAGCTGATTTGGAAAAAAAAATATTGAAAAAGGTCACAGAAATTACTGGAAATAAGGTCACCATAGAAAGCAAAATTGACGAGAGTATCATAGGAGGTTTTATATTACGAGTGGGCGATTTGCAGTACGATGCAAGCATCGCAAATAAATTGAATGGGTTAAAAAGAGAATTTACAAATAGTCTATAATACATTTTTAGCACAAAAAGGGCTAAAATTTTATATCTAAATCAACATGGCAGGAGTAAAAGCCGCTGAAGTATCAGCAATATTAAAAAAACAATTATCAGGATTTGATGCCACAGCCTCATTGGATGAAGTGGGAACCGTATTACAGGTCGGTGATGGTATCGCAAGGGTTTACGGTCTTTCCAATGTCCAGTATGGGGAATTGGTGGAATTTGAAGGCGGTTTGCAAGGAATCGTTCTTAACCTGGAAGAAGATAATGTAGGGGTTGTATTGTTGAGCCCTTCAAGAGAGGTAAAAGAAGGAGCTACTGTAAAACGAACCCAAACTATTGCTTCTATCAAAGTAGGTGAGGGCATAGTTGGTCGTGTAGTAAATACTTTGGGGAAACCTATCGATGGGAAAGGACCTGTATCTGGAGAGCTTTATGAAATGCCATTGGAGCGTAAAGCCCCTGGGGTTATTTTTCGTCAACCGGTAAATGAGCCATTGCAAACAGGGATAAAGGCCATAGATGCCATGATTCCGGTAGGAAGAGGCCAACGTGAGTTGGTTATTGGAGACCGTCAGACTGGAAAAACTACCGTTTGTATAGATACCATTCTTAACCAAAAGGAATTTTATGATGCAGGAAAACCTGTATACTGTATATATGTAGCAATTGGACAAAAAGCCTCTACAGTTGCAGGTATTGCCAAAACCTTGGAAGACAGGGGAGCCTTGGCCTATACCACCATTGTAGCAGCTAACGCTTCGGATCCAGCACCAATGCAGGTATATGCCCCATTTGCTGGAGCTGCAATTGGCGAATATTTTAGGGATACCGGTCGTCCTGCCTTGATCATCTATGACGATTTATCAAAACAAGCAGTGGCGTATCGTGAAGTTTCCTTGTTATTGAGACGTCCTCCAGGACGTGAAGCATATCCTGGTGATGTATTTTACCTTCACTCAAGATTATTGGAACGGGCGGCAAAAGTAATTGCCGTGGACGACCTAGCCAAAAATATGAACGATCTTCCAGAATCCTTAAGACCTATGGTTAAGGGAGGAGGGTCTTTGACTGCCTTACCTATTATTGAGACTCAAGCAGGTGATGTATCGGCATATATCCCTACCAACGTAATTTCGATTACAGATGGTCAGATTTTCTTGGAACAGGATTTGTTCAACCAAGGGGTTCGTCCGGCAATTAACGTAGGTATTTCGGTATCAAGGGTAGGAGGTAATGCTCAGATAAAATCAATGAAGAAAGTGGCAGGTACGCTTAAGTTGGACCAGGCTCAATTTCGTGAATTGGAAGCATTTGCTAAATTTGGTTCCGATTTGGATGCAGCAACCTTGAATGTAATTGAAAAAGGTAGACGTAATGTTGAGATATTGAAACAGGCACAAAACGACCCATTTACGGTTGAAAATCAAGTGGCAATTATCTTTGCAGGGTCTAAAAACCTATTACGTGATGTTCCTGTTGCAAAAGTAAAGGAATTTGAAACTGACTTTATAGAGTTTTTGAATGCCAAGCACAGGGATGTATTGGACACACTAAAGGCCGGTAAACTTACTGATGAGGTTACCGATACCTTAACATCTGTTTGCAAGGATTTAGCAGCAAAATATGTATAAACACTTTCATGGCTAAACCAGTTGGGAAAGTCAAGGATTTGGATTAAATAATGTAGTGGGCCAATCGTAATTTTAATAATAAGAAGTAAAAACGAAAAACAACCCATTGATTGTAAGTCGTAACTCAAAATAATGGCAAACTTAAAAGAAATACGCAACAGAATAGCCTCGGTTTCTTCAACCATGCAGATTACCAGTGCCATGAAAATGGTATCGGCAGCTAAATTGAAGAAAGCACAGGATGCTATTACCTCAATGCGACCTTATGCGGACAAGTTAACAGAACTTTTGCAAAGTTTAAGTGCCAGTTTGGACGCAGACTCGGGAAGTAAGTATTCTGACAACCGTGAGGTCAACAAAGTCTTAGTGGTAGCAATTACCTCCAACAGAGGTTTATGCGGTGCTTTTAACACCAACATTATCAAGGAGAGCATTGTTCTGGCCAATGAAACTTATGTGGGCAAGCAGGTCGATTTTATGGCCATAGGAAAGAAAGCCAATGACATTCTCAGTAAAAAATCCAATATAATTGCTAACCATAGTGAGGTATTTGACAATTTAATATTTGATAATGTAGCTTCCATAGCTGAAGAGTTAATGGAATTATTTACAAATGGTTCTTATGATAAGATTGAAATTGTATATAACAAATTCAAAAATGCCGCAACCCAGATATTAATGACGGAGCAGTTTTTGCCCATTGTACCTGTTGCGAACGAATCCAATTCAAATACGGACTATATTTTTGAGCCCTCAAAGGTGGAAATTGTAGAACAGCTTATACCAAAGTCGTTAAAAACCCAATTGTACAAAGGGGTGCGCGATTCCTTTGCCAGTGAGCATGGTGCACGTATGACCGCGATGCATAAGGCGACGGATAACGCCACCGAATTAAGAGATCAATTAAAGTTAACATACAATCAGGCACGTCAAGCAGCTATTACTAACGAAATCTTGGAGATTGTTGGTGGCGCAGAAGCACTTAATAATTAGTGAATTGTCATTCCTGCGTAGGCAGGAATCCAAAATAATATTAAGCCTTACTTTCGGAGAATAGTATCTAAAGGGAAGATCAACTTATAAATTCCCTCCTATTGCCAAACGACTTTCCCTTTTGTCATTTAGAGCAATAAACTTATTCTAAGTCATTTGGAAAACGGGAAAGAGTTATTCGTTATAATTTGTGCTTTCATGGGTATCTCCAAGCTTAACTATTGATGTAAACCAACAACCCGACTTTGTTTCCAGGGTTTAAATAAGTACTTTTAAACCCTAACTTTTACTACACTTTTGAACCCGCTAAAAAAACTATTTAAGCAAACCTTTATCTATGGTTTGGCAACAGTGTTGCCCAGAATGCTTTCGTTTCTGTTGGTTCCTGTATATACAGAGGTGATGGCTCCGGGTTTATATGGAGAAGTATCCCTTATTTTTGCATGGTTTGCCATTTTTAATGTATTCCTGGCATATGGCATGGAAACGGCGTTTTTTAGATTTTACAATAGTCCTAAGGATAAGCCTAGGGTAAGTTCTACCGCACTGATTTCTGTTGTAGTTACCACGTCTGTTTTCTTGATATTCGCTCTGGTTTTCGTAGATCGAATTGCGATTTTCACCAACATCAATGTGGATTATATTCGGTACGCCATTTTCATCTTGACGTTAGATGCACTGGTGATAATTCCGTTTGCTTGGCTTAGGGCCAACCAAAAGCCCATGCGGTATGCTTTGGTGAAAATTGCAAATGTGGTCATCAATTTCGGTCTGAACATCTTTTTCCTTATAATCTTACCGGGAATTGTTCAGAACAACCCCGAATCTGTTTGGGCCGGTATCTATAAAAGTGATTTTGAGATATCATATATCTTTATTTCTAATTTAGTGGCCAGTGCCTTAACGTTGCTCATGATGATTAGGTTATACTTTAGGAGAACCTATGTTTTTGATAGGGTGCTCTGGAAAAAGATGCTTATTTATGCCATGCCCGTATTGATTGCAGGAATTGCGTTTACTATTAATGAGGTCTTTGATAAAATATTGCTCGAGTACTTGCTTCCTAAATCTATAGCAAAAAGCGAAATTGGAAAATATTCTGCTTGTTATAAACTTGCAATGTTCATGACCTTGTTTGCTACAGCCTTTCGAATGGGTATAGAACCCTTTTTCTTTAGTCATGCCAAATCTGAAAACCCACAGAAGACTTATGCACAGATTACGAATTATTTTGTGGTTTTAGGAAGTATTATATTGTTGGCAGTTGTGGTTTATGCCGATATTTTAAAACGCATTTTTGTGCAGGATTCAGCATATTGGGAAGCTATGACCATTGTGCCTTTAATTATTTTGGCCAACTTTTTTCTAGGAATTTATCATAATCTTTCTGTATGGTATAAGGTGACCGATAGAACTATTTTTGGTGCATATATATCAATTATTGGGGCACTTTTGACCATTATTATAAATTTGGCATTTATTCCAACTATGGGATACCGGGCATCTGCAATAGCCACTCTGGCGGCTTACGGCAGCATGATGCTGTTGTCTTTTTATTTTGGTAGAAAATATTATCCGGTTCCTTATAACCTACGAAAAATAATTTTCTATTTATCAATATCCATTATTTTTTCCATGGTTTCGTTCTATGTGTTTGACCGAAATTTAATTGTCGGTAGTGCTCTCCTTTTATTGTTTTTGGGTATTGTGTACAAACTGGAAAACGACATGTTAAAAAAAATATTTTTTAAAAATGAAGATTAAACTTATCAATAAATCCAATCATCCCCTGCCCCATTATGAAACTGGGGCATCTGCCGGGATGGATCTTAGAGCCAATATTTCAGAGGCCATAACGTTACAACCATTGGAGAGGGCCATCATTAAAACAGGGCTCTTTTTGGAGCTTCCATTGGGTTATGAGGCACAGGTACGACCCAGGAGTGGATTGGCGGCAAAAAAAGGAATAACAGTGCTCAATGCTCCTGGAACGGTTGATGCTGATTACAGAGGTGAAATAGGAGTTATTTTAGTAAATCTTTCCAGTACTACGTTTAACATTGAAAATGGGGAGCGTATTGCTCAGTTGGTCATAGCAAAACATGAAAGGGCCGAATGGGTAGAAGTACAGGAATTATCGGAAACTCCAAGAGGTGAAGGGGGATTCGGAAGTACCGGAACAAAATAGGGGTTCCAAACCTATCTGACTTCCTTAATTTCCGCACTAAAATGAGAACTTAAATCCCAAAAACAGGCAATAATGTGCTAAATCAATGGCGATATTAAAAAAATGAAGTAAATGGGCATGAAATTTGTTCGTCATAGGTAGTCGGGATCGATTGGGTAATAGGTCTTCTAGAATGAGGCTAATATAGATTGATCAACAATGAAAAATATATGCTGTTTAATGATCTTCTGTTTGGGACTATTTACCATCCCAAACCACAGTCTTGCGCAAGAAACTGAGGAAAGCGCTGAAGTATCAATGGAGAACTATTCTGATGAATTTCAAGAGAACTTCTTTGAGGCACTAAAACAGAAAGGAATAGAAAATTACGATAAGGCCATTAACTTATTATTGGAATGCAAACGCATTGATTCCACCAACGTTGTAGTGGATCATGAATTAGCAAAAGCTTATTTGGAGGTGAAAAGGTATGTGTTGGCTCAAGAATATGGGATTATCGCCCTCAATTCGGAACCGGCAAACCTATGGTACTTAGCAACTTTGGTGAACATCCAACAAAAGCAAGGGAATACAATTGATGCCATTAATTCGAGAATTCCTTATGATAATAATCAACTTAAGGAAAATTTGGCGCTCATATATTATAAACGAAGGCACTACCAAAAGGCACTAAGCATACTCAACGGTATAAAAAAGTCAACTTTTGTGAACGACCTGAGTTTAAAAATCAAGGATTCTCTTGAACAACAAGATCGATTAAGAAAAAAAAGAGAACTGGAGACTACAGTTATGGAGGAAGCAAGTCCATTGGAACAATACCAATCTAGGATAGTTGAACTTCT
>CAXMOE010000024.1:0-22441 GCA_964194835.1 uncultured Flavobacteriaceae bacterium
GCTTACCATAAAAGTTTTACATACCCCTGGGCATACTATGGAAAGTACTACCTATCTTTTAAAGGATAAGAATGGCAAAGACCATGCTATATTTTCTGGGGATACTTTGTTTTTAGGGGATGTTGGTAGACCCGATCTGGCACAGAAAGCGGCAGATATGACCAAAGAGGATTTGGCAGGGATCTTATATGATAGTCTACGGAACAAGATAATGCCATTGGCAGATGATATTACGGTATACCCTGCCCATGGTGCAGGTTCGGCCTGTGGAAAGAATATGATGAAGGAAACGGTTGATACGCTAGGAAATCAGAAGCAAATGAATTATGCATTACGCGAAGATATGAGCAAGGCAGAATTTGTAGAGGAGGTTATTGACGGACTTTTACCTCCGCCGAAGTATTTTCCGTTGAACGTAAAGATGAACAAGGAAGGCTATGAAGACATTGGGAAGGTTTTGAAACGCGGAACAACCGCCCTTTCCCCAAATGCATTTGAAACGGCTGCCAATGACACCGGAGCCGTGGTATTGGATGTCCGACATCAGAATGATTTTATAAAGGGACACATTCCACGTTCTATTTTTATAGGATTGGACGGCAGTTTTGCCCCATGGGTAGGCGCATTGATTGCGGACGTAAAGCAACCCATGTTATTGGTTGCACCCAAGGGTAGGGAAGAGGAGGCAATTACCCGGTTGTCCAGAGTTGGTTTCGATGGTTCCATCGGTTTTTTGGATGGGGGTATGGAAGCCTGGAAAAAAGCGGGAAAGGAATATGATACCATTTCTTCGATATCTGCTAATGAACTCCAAAAGACCTTATCTGGAGGCAAGGTTCCAATTTATGATGTACGCAAGGATAGCGAGTATAATGCGGAACATATTACCGATGCCCATAATACGTCACTCGATTTTCTAAATGACCATTTGGCGGAGTTTCCAGCCGAGGATACATTCTATGTACATTGTGAAGGAGGTTATCGCTCAGTAATTGCAGCGTCCATATTAAAAAGTAGGGGAATACATAATTTGGTGGATGTTGCCGGGGGATTTGTGGCCATGAAAAAATCCGGTATGGAAGTTACCGATTTTGTGTGCCCTACTACCCTTAAATAAGACCGTACAATGCGTTGCGTTTCCATTGTATCGGTTTGTGGTTTTATAAACGCTGCAATGTCTTCAAATGAGCCTATATGGATACCCTTTTCAATAAATCCGTAACCAACATATAGGCCGTTTTTAACTAACACTATTGCGTCCTCCGAGGTATTCCTTCCTTTTTCCTTAATAAGGAGGGATTCACTTTTTTGGGCAATATGGTCTATTGCTTTGCTTGTTTTTTCGTTGTAAATGTCTACCGATTCATTTCCGCGGCAAACCCCATTGCAGTCACCGATACTATGGTGTGAACAGCTGGTTACATTTTCCTGTAGATGACAATATTTGGGACAAAGTACGAACTCCTTACATAGTTCTTCCAGGTAAAGCCTGCAATCCGTGAGATTATAAAAAGTAACCAAAGGGTCTGGAACAAGTTTTAATTTATTATACGCCAAATGTTGAATACCATTTCTATCTTCATAACTAAAAATACCATACTGCTGTACATTTCTTTTTTGGGAACGGTTGTATGTAGGGAAATAATGTTTTATTGCCGCAGATTCCATGAGTAGTGCAAACAATTCACTGCCCGATAGTTCAAAATCTATATCCGAGGTTTCCCGGCACATCCGAACTTCCTTATTGTTCTTATCATAAAAATGGCTCAACACCCTTTTTTTGATATTGATTGCCTTGCCCACGTAGATAATTTCTCCCTTGTTGTTTTTAAAATAGTAGATTCCGGGTTTTGTGGGTAGTTTATCATAGATAGACTTTGATAGGGATGGAGGTAGAGTGGCCTCTTGTGATCGGGCGTTTAAAAAGGTTTTGAAAACTGCAGCCGCACCTTCAGTTTTTTGTAGCATTTGAAATAATAATACAGTTGCATGGGCATCCCCTCTTGCCCTATGTCTATCGGTCAAAGGAATTTGTAAGGAAGAGCAAAGCTTTCCTAGGCTATAGGAATGAAAGCCTGGAATTAACTTTCTGGACAAACGTACCGTGCATAATTTTTTACGGGTAAAATCGAGTCCTATGTTTTTGAATTCGTTCTTTATTACGTTGTAATCAAAATTCACGCTATGCGCTACGAATATGGAGTCTTTGGTAATTTCCAAAATTTTCGGTGCAATTTCACTCAATTTTGGGGCATTGCGCACCATGTGGTCATCAATCCCGGTGAGTCCGGTTATAAAGTATGGAATTTTACATCCAGGATTAACCAAAGAGGTGAACTCGTCAACAATCTGTTGCCCATCGTATTTAGATATGGCTATTTCGGTAATTTTATTTCCCTGTATGCCGTTTCCGGTGGTCTCTATATCTACAATGGTGTACACTATAAAAGTTCTTTCTTTGAATACGAATCTAAAGTTATGGGAAAATTTCCAAAAGAAAAGGTTTCATACTAAAATGTCGAAGATCTTTAATTGGTTTTTACATTCTACCGAAGTATTGGAGCCCTGGGTTAGAAAATACCCTAAAAATTATAGTTGTCATGTAAATGTGTTATCATTAATAAATTAACAATAAAAATGTTATATAAATAATTATTTATTGATTATATTTAGTAGTTAACAATTAAACACTACTATTATGAAAAAATTATTATTTCTGTTTGCTGTTTTGATGATCTCAGCAAGCGCATTCGGACAAATTGCATATTTGCAATACAGACACGTACCTGGTGATCAGATCGATAAATTTGTTGAGTTGGAAACAACGCATTGGTCTAAGGTTGCAAAATCGGCTATTGATAAAGGACAGATGTCCAGTTGGTCACTTTGGCAGAAGGTAGGGGTTACCACTGATGATGCTCCTAACTTTGTTTTTGTGAACACCTTTGAGAATCTAGATCAAATGGATAACAATATATGGGGAGATAATATGGAGGCCTTGGGTGATGTAAAAGCTGAGGATATTGAAACAGGATCCTTTACAACCACGACTTTTGATTATTATACTCAGGTTGAGGATTTAATTGAAGGGGATTATAAATATGCTATAGTGAACTATGCCAAGCCTACGGATCGTGCCGCATTTGTTGCTGAAAATAAGACGCTTTGGAAGCCTTTACACGAAGCAAGCATTGCAAATACTGAAGATGGTAACGGAATGACTGCCTGGGGCATATCTACCGTGGTATACCCAACAGGGAATCAGGCTCGTTTTTCTGTAATGACGTGGGACGGTTTCAATAAAATGTCGGATGTGATGAATTATTTAAGATATGTTGAAACTGATGCTGCAGCAATGGGGCCATTCCAGGAAGTCATAGCAAAATCTAAGATGAACGATATTGTTCCTGAAGGTTTTGAGTATAGGATAATTTATGAACGCGTTATGACCGTAGAATAGGCAATTAGAATAAATTACAAACGCATGTAATAATGGAAGCCCGGTTTTAGCCGGGCTTTTTTATGATTGATTTTCAAAATTAATGATCCTAATATGGTTTTGCAAGCCTATATGGTAATGGATTTATTCCTGGCACGAACTAAGTCTGCCATTTTCGAAATTAAGATACAAATTATGGTAAACCCATTGTTCATGGGTGTTCCATGAGCCAACAGCCTGGTACACATTTGTAATCTTATTGCGTTTTTATATCCATAATAGTACCTCCGATCTGTTTTGTACCCACATATCGTTTTGATATTATTGGTCGGGTCTAGAGGTTGTTTTATACCAACTATACATTATTTATAGCGTTATACACATAAGTTTATAGCATAATACACATAGGCATATTACGGCTACTATTATTCATTTATATTTCCAATCAACAACCATTGCCCATACTATGCAATTACGATGTATTATTGTAGATGACTCTACCATACAACGGGTCCCCATAGCCAAACTGGCGGACAAACATCCCAATCTTACTTTGGTAGCTGAATATAGCAATGCCATTGAAGCCAGAATTGGGCTTAAAAACAATCCAGTTGATCTTATCTTTTTGGATATAGAAATGCCCGTTACCACTGGTTTTGAGCTATTGGATTCGTTGAAAAACCCTCCCCAGGTGATAGTGGTTACGGCAAAAACCGAATATGCAATGAAAGCTTTTGATTACGGGGTTACCGATTATCTTCACAAACCCGTAAGCAAGGCCCGTTTTAACCTGGCGGTAAAAAAAACATTGATAAGACACAGTCAAATGAATTGGTTGAGCGACGATGGGTCCTTTATTATGGTCAAGACCAATTTTACGAACAAAAAGGTAATACTCAATACCATTAAATGGATAGAGGCCCTGGGCGATTATGTTAAATTGGTGACCATTGATTCCAATATTGTGGTTCTTTCTACCTTAAAGGCGTTTGAGCAACAACTGCCAACCGATAAATTTCAAAGAATTCATAAATCCTACATTGTGAATTTGGAAAAAATTGAGAACTACAATAGTAAAAATGTAGAAGTAAACGGTAAACATTTACCCATAAGCCGTAGCAAAAAGCCAAAATTAGATGAAGCCTTGAGTCTGGATAAATAAAATCCATCACTGTGTTTTTTGTAGTAAAACCTAGCGATTTTTCCGCAGCACTATACGTAATTCGTTTTCCAGCGTTTGCACGGCCAGTGCACCGCTCATTTCCCCGCGTAGGACACGGTTGAAAGTTCGCGATATTCGGGGCGCCATTTGCTGATAAAAAGGTGTGATGGGACGAACACGTGCATTTTCAAGAATCTCCTTGCCTTGGCGGATGGAGGGCATGGCCCCAAGAATTTCCGGATCGTCATATAAGGATTTGTACGTGGGCAAAAACCCGCCGTTCAATGCCATGTATTTTTGCTGCTCAGAAGCGGTCATAAAACGAATAAATTTCCAAGCGGCTTGCTGTTTTTCTTCTGTGGTATACGCATTGATCATGAGGTTCCAACCCCCCTGGCAACTATATGACTTATTGGAAGAAGAGGAGGTAGGAATGGGTGCCACACCCACCTGATCGGGTTTAATTTTTGACAATTCGGGATTATCCAAACTGCCATAGGCGAAGGGCCAATTCCGCATGAATACGGCGTTACCGCCTGCAAAAGCGTCCCAGCTTTCCAACTCCCGAAATTCCGAGACTGCCTTGGGAACAACCCCTGTACTAATCATTGTCTTCGCTTCATCCAGACCCTTGGCTGCATTGGCACTGTTTACCGTAATAACATTGGGATCTATTACCCGTTGTCCGAAAGAACCTGCCACCGAAATGTTTCCGGTCAAAACCCTTCCTCCTGCATTCCAAATATATTCCAGGGCATTAGCAACTCCTCCTTCGTATTCGGCACCCTGAAAAACATATCCGTATTGGGTCCCAGAATCAGCCATGACCTTTTTGGCCATTTCACTGAGTTCTGACCATGTCTTTGGGGGGGAAGTATATCCACTCTTTGCCAGCAAATCGCGGCGGTAATACAACATCCCAATATCTGTGTACCAGGGAACACCCCACATTCTATAATTGTAGTAGGTAGATTTTAAGGTGTTGGTCAAAAAATCCTCCGGGGTATAATCACGGTAAAAACCTTTGGTGAGTTCTGCTATATATTCTTTGCTCGAGAATTCAGCGGTCCAGGGCACATCTGCACTAAATACATCTATCTCCCCCGATTCCACATTAAAATTGGATACCAACTGCCGGTGCATGGTATCAGATTCCCTGGCCAAGGTTTTCCAGACCACCCGTATTTTTCCCTTATACCTAGCATTGAACTTGTCGATTACCTTCTGAATCGTCCCCGAATCATCGGAACCGTGACCAAAAGTAAGCACAATCGTGCCACTCTGAGTAGGGAAAGTGCCCGCAGAAAGTAGCGTTGATCCGGCTACTCCAGCTCCAGTAAGTGTTATAAATTTTCTTCGTTTCATTTTATAAAATCAAAGCAATTGCTTCTGTTTTTTATGTTCCTTAATACTATTATATTGCTCCTTTCTTGGGCCTTACCACCACCATCCTACGATTATAGAGGTGGTAATGAACAACATAAGCGACCAAAAACGGTAATTGTTCCAAATGGGGACACCTTTTAATTCCTCGGTCTCTTCATGCCATAATTTAGTGGTCCAGATCATTCCTTCTGTTTTTTCTGCTGCATCGGGAGTACTTAACTTGCTACCTATGATCAATACAGCAAAACTAAAAACAAGCATAATGGCGGCAGCGTACAAAAAGTGGATATAGAACAGCCCCATGACCTCTACAGTCGCAAAGCCAATGATTCCTAATATTAAGCTAAGGACCAAGGAGGCGAAAGCTCCATGTTTATTGGCCCCTTTCCAGAAAATACCTCCAAGAAACAGGGCCACTATAGGTGGTGTGGTATATGCCAGGGTAGATTGAAAGTAATCCCATAGTGATGGAAAATTTTGTATCTGTGGGGCCCAGAGCACGGCAATGATCATTACGATTAGTGTGGTGATACGGCCAGCTTTTACCAAGCCTTTGTCCGATGTTTCTGGCCAAAATGGTTTTACAAAATCCATGGTAACCAAGGTTGAGGTTGAGTTCAACACAGAATCTACTGAAGAGGTAATGGCTGCCACCAAGGCGGCCAATATTACTCCTTTTAATCCTACAGGAATCAGATCAGCCACCAATGTTGGAAATACCAAATCGGGGGTTTGTAGATCGGGGTATAGCACAATTGCGATTACCCCTGGCAATACCATGATAAATAGGATCGGAAGTTTTAAAAAACCGGCGAAGATGGCTCCCATACGCCCGTGATTAAGCGATTTGGCGCCCAATACCCGTTGTACCATTGCCTGATCCGTAGCCCAGAAATATATTCCAATGAACAACAATCCCGTAAATAGACCAGGCCAGGGAAGGTCAGGATCGTCCGCAGGTTGAATAATATGAAGGGCCCCTTCTGGAGCCGCAGCTTCCAAAGCTTCCCAGGAAGGTATGGCATCCATGGCAAAGTAGAATACAATGGCACCACCAATAAAGAGCACCACTGCCTGAATGGTATCACTCATAACCACTGCGGAAAGTCCACCGAAAATCGACAATACGCCTGCGAGCAGGGCAAGTACCAAAACTCCAAGCCAAATAGGGGTGCCGGGAAAAAGTATCAAGGCAACAAGGGCACCTGCATACAGGGCACCGGCAGAGCTGAGAAAAGTTGCAAAGAATATAAGGATCACTGAAAAGATTCTTCGGACGCGATGGTCATACCTGCGTTCTAGGAATTCGGGCATGGTAAACACCCCTGATTTAATATAGAACGGCAATAAAAAGAAAATGAAAAAGATAAGGATGATGGCGGCCATCCATTCGTAGCTATACACGGCTATTCCGCTGGCATAGCCCGCACCGGCCAAACCAACGAATGAGGAACCGGACATATTTGTTGCAAACAGGGAAAAGCCGATCATTGGCCAGGTAAAACTTTTACCCCCCAAAAAATACCCCTGACTTCCAGATTTCTTCTCCCTCGTTAACCATAGAGGAATGACCTTGCTTAGGATCAAGTATCCGATTAAAATGCAAAGATCAAGCGTAGTTAACTCGAAGGTTGTGAACATTGGTTTTTCGACTTAACGGATAACCTCATTGCAGGTTCGAAATACCTTGAGGCACCCTAGGGTTGGTTTTAAAGTACTTCAATATAAGCCTTATTTTTTAAAAATGGTAATTGAATGATCGTTAAGGGTATAATTTATAGCGTATTAGCCCAGGGAAGTTGAAAAAAATAAGTTGGATGCCGTCAAATCACTAATTTGCTCATATCCTATTGATTGCTGTATTGAAAATTAATTCATTAATTTTAATAATACTAAATGCAAGGGTATGAAAAGCCGAATGTTGATTCTTTTCCTTTCAATTCAATTAATTTTTGTGAATTTGTCCTATTCACAGCAAACAGCTGAAAAGAGTTTAGAGGAAACAACTGCTCTTTTTCAAAAACAGGACCCACTTTCACTTAGATTAAATTTTTCTATTAAAGATGTAAAAAGGAACACAAATGACAGTACCTATATACAATCGACACTGGCCTATAAAAATGAAGATTCCTTGTGGAAATCATTAAAAATTAAGCTTCGGGCTCGAGGGAATTATAGACGTGAAAACTGTTATTACGTACCCTTGAAATTGAAAATAAAGAAATCAATATCAAAAGGAACTTTATTCGAGGGCAATAAAAAATTAAAAGTGGTTTTACCATGTCTTATTGCAAAGAATAATGATGATTATGTGTTAAAGGAATACCTGGCCTATAGGTTATATGCACTTATTTCACCTTATCATTATAAAACAAGATTGGTAAACATTGAATTTATTGAAGATAAAGGTCAGCGGACCAAGGAGCATCAACTTATGGGGTTCTTGATCGAAGATTTAGATAAGATAGCTGAACGGCATGATGGTAGGGATTTGGGAAGAATAGTACATCCACTTCAACAGGATGCCATTACCTCCTTACAAAATGATTATTTTCAATATTTAATTGCAAATACCGACTTTTCAACTAAGCAGCAACATAATGAAAAACTGTTGTTCATTAATAATAAATATATATGCATTCCTTTCGATTTTGACATGTCCGGCCTTGTAAACGCCGAATATGCCATGGTCTCAAATATTCAAAATTTATCCGGAAATATAACAGGGGTTACTGATCGAATATATAAGGGTTATAAAAGGGATGAGGTACTAATGCAAAAGGTGAGACAAGATTTTTTAAATCATAAAACCGAAATGTTAAAGGCCGTAGATGATTTAAGGGAATACTTCCAAGATACAACCCAGTTCGAGAAAGCAAAAGAATTTGTAATTGATTTTTTTGAGATTCTGGAAAGTGATAAAAAATTTCAAAAGAATATTGTGGGCCGGGTTAGGACTAGATAGGTCTATTATGGGTTTTGACAGATTTTTTATGATCCTTAAAATGTGAGTTCCTTATTAAAGATCTATACCTGTTGGGCTGGGATGGTGACTCGTAGTACTAATTTTATTCTTTTACTGCATGGATACTGTCCATCTCTTTTCTGAATCTCAATATCATTAGACTATCCAATTGATGTCCGATACTATCCTGCATGAACTGCCAGTTTGTGGCATCCATTTTTGAAGTATAATTCATGATTTTGTTGAACCGTGCCATGTTAAATCGGTTGGCCTTCCATGCAGCTTCGGTGCTTTCCTGGTGTTTTAAATCCTGAAGGTATATCCCGACTCCAAAGCCAGTTATAACCACTGCCAATGTAATCACCCAACGAGTTGTAGTTTTCATGATTATATTGTTTTAGGAATTAGCATAATCGGTCGATAATATATTATAGTTCAACGCATAAGTCAATGATAATCGTCAGATAAAACCTTTAAAATTACCTTAGTTCTCCGCGTTTACAAAACATATCTGTTCAACTATTAAAATATAGGATAAAATGCATTCATGTAACAAATTATAAAAAATTAATATTTTCTGAAGAGAATAAGGGAAGACGCGCTGGAACAGCTGCATTCAGATAAATTATAGAAGCTTACGAACTACTCAAAAGCAGCTCCTTCTTAAAAATACCTAACTAAAAGATAGATCCGGTATGCCACATATATAGCCAGCCTATCCAAGCAATACCAACACAAATCATAAAACGGGCCATTTCGATAAAATTTATTTTAGTTTTCATAAGTAGGGTTTATTGAATTAAGTCTACAAAATAGAACTAGAAAAGAACATCCTTGTACATATTGGACTAAAGGGTGATTTTGCCGTCCAAAATGGTTGCAAAGGTAGCTGGACCGAAATTTAGCTTAGTTAATGGATATGGTTGGCACCATTAAATTACGATTAATGGTTTATTTGTAAGCTGAACGGTAATCCGAAATCTTTAAATTGTATGTGATTATTGTATTTTGCTGATAATTAAATTATATTTTTAATTTTATTTGAGAACTAACAAATTAACTAGGGATTATCGCAATAGTGCAAGCGTTTTTGCTAGTTAGTGATATTGTTAACAAATCGAATACAAACTAACATGTACATAATCGATAATTATTCTGTTGCCGTCTTTCTATGCGTAATTACAATGCTATGTTGGGGGTCATGGGCCAATACGCAAAAACTCTCGAGCAAAAAATGGCCTTTTCAACTTTTTTACTGGGATTATTCCATCGGAATTTTAATCATTACATTGGTCCTTGCCTTTACTTTAGGTTCTAATGGTGATGAGGGGAGAGCTTTTTTAGTAGACTTAGGTCAAGCCGAAATAAAATATTTGGGCTATGCGTTCTTAGGCGGCATTATCTTCAATTTTGCGAATTTATTGCTAGTGATAGCCATAGATTTAACTGGTATGGCCATTGCATTTCCAGTGGGAATTGGCATAGCACTGGTTCTAGGGGTAATCACTAATTTCATGTATAATCCAGAAGGTGATCCAATAATTTTATTTGCTGGAGTGCTTTTTGTTATGGTGGCCATTATTTTCGATGCGCTGGCCTATAAGAACATTCTAAAAAAAGATCAAAAGACTCCCTTAAAAGGAATAGTTATTTCTTTACTTGCCGGTATAGCGATGGGCTTTTTCTATCGCTATGTGGCACAATCCATGTCCTCTGATTTTGTTGACCCTGAAATTGGGAAATTGACCCCGTATACTGCCTTGGTAGTCTTTTCAGTTGGAATCTTACTCTCTAATTTTATATTCAATTCCATAAACATGTACAAGCCCATTGCAGGAACAGCCGTTACCTACAAGGATTATTTTACCATGGGCAATTCTAAACTACATCTTATTGGGATATTGGGTGGGATTATCTGGGGAGTGGGCATGTCTTTTAGTATAATTGCGTCTGAACAGGCCGGACCGGCTATAGCCTATGGTCTGGGTCAAGGAGCCACTATGGTTGCAGCCCTTTGGGGAGTGTTTATTTGGAAGGAACTTAAAGATTTACCAAAATCAAAAAATTGGCTTATTACCGCCATGTTCCTTTGTTTTGTAATAGGTCTGGGTCTAATTATTTATTCAAAAGTAGCCTGATATGAAGTTGATTGTTGTTGGAAGTTCAAACATGGATTTGGTTATTTCTCTACCAAGAATACCGGCAATTGGTGAAACCGTTTTAGGGGGAAAATCGAGTATGGTTTTTGGAGGAAAGGGAGCCAATCAGGCTGTAGCCTCCATACGTTCTGGTGGAGAGGTTGCTTATATAGCCAAGGTAGGTAATGACCTGTTTGGTGAGAACATGAAAAGCCATTTTAAGAAGGAAGGGTTTCGAACTGATCTCATTTTAACCGATGAAAACGAACCCACCGGGATTGCCCAGATATTTGTGTCTGAAAAAGGAGAAAATTCCATCGCCGTGGCACCGGGAGCCAACATGAAGCTATTGCCAGAAGATATTGAACCCTTCAAGGAATTGATCGTAAATTGTAAGGTGGTTCTTTTGCAGTTGGAAACCCCATTGGAATCAGTAGATTATGTAGCCGATATTGCATATAAAAACAATGTAAAGCTTATATTAAACCCTGCCCCCGCACAAAAGCTAAGTGGGGAATTGTTGAAGAAAGTTTGGCTGATAACACCAAACGAAACCGAAGCAAGCCTATTGACAGGGATTGAAGTGGATGATGAAGCATCAGCAAAAAAAGCGGCCACTCAACTATTGAATATGGGGGTTACAAATGTAATAGTCACGCTAGGGGAAAACGGCAGTCTTTTATGTAATAGTGAAGGGACGAAGCATTTTAGCGCCTATAAAGTAAATGCAGTGGATACAACAGCAGCAGGAGATGTGTTCAACGGTACATTAGCAGTAGCAATAACCAATGGCAAATCGCTGGAAGAGGCCATTAATTTTGCGGCGGCGGCGGCGGCCATCTCGGTTACAAGGGAAGGGGCACAACCTTCCGTTCCAACCCGTGTTGAAATTGATAATTTGCTTAACGAATCCAAAAAAATAATCAAAATGAAATATTATTCTATTATCGTCATTACGTTAGTGTGCTGCTTTACCATGTTTTCTTGTAAAGACAACAAAACCGTTCAAGATAATGAGGTGGTCACTGCTATCAAGGATTCCAATCTTATTTATAAAGCCTATTCGCCAAATCCTACGGATAGGGTAATTTCCCGAGCTAGTTATTCAGACAAATTATATGGTTTTTGGTTGGGGCAGTGTATCGCTAACTGGACAGGCCTGGTAACTGAAATGGACAAAATTGGAAATATTGGGGAAACCATAACAGGGGATTTTTACACTCGGGGAGATTGGGGAAAACCGGACCAACCCAATATTTGGTCAAATGGAGAGCCAAGTGATTTATCAGAGAATATTGATTTTGTCTTTAGAGGCGAAGACGAAATTTGGGGAGCAGATGATGATACCGATATTGAATATATGTACCAGCATCTTCTTTACACTAATGGCAATAGCATTTTAACTCCAAAACAAATACGTGATGGCTGGTTAAAACATATTAAGCCTGAAGAGGAAAATTTTTTATGGGTATCCAATCAAAAAGCATTTGAATTGATGATTGACGGCTTTGTTCCTCCCGCTACAAGCGACCCGAAAATCACCAAGGATAGCATCTACGACAATTACCACGAAATGATCGATGCACAATTAACCACGGAGATTTTTGGCTTTTTTGCACCGACTAGACCAGATGTTGCACTAAAAATGGCCAAAATGCCCATACAAACAACGGCAAGGGAAAATGCCCAGTGGATATCAGAATTCTATGTAATCATGTATTCTTTGGCACCCTCTGTAGATGAAAATCTCTCAAAGAAAGAGCAAATACTGTGGATGGCCAATGAAGCTCGCAGACGGCTTCCTGAAGCTTCGTATGCCGCAAAAATGTACGACTTTGTACAAGGAAAGTATGATGAAAATGTGCCTTGGGAAGAAGCCCGTGATGATGTGTATACCCGCTATCAAGTAAATCAGGAAGATGGGTATGCCATTACCTCAAAAAATATATTCTGCAATGGTTGTTTTGTGGGAGGTATTAACTTCGCAGCAAGTATTGTAAGTTTATTATATGGCGAGGGAGACTTGAAAGAGACCATTAAAATTGGAGCATTATCCGGATGGGACTCGGATAATCCTACAGCAACATGGGGTGGTCTTTTAGGATTCATGTATGGCAAAAAAGGAGTTGAGGACACATTTGGACGGAAATTTTCAGAAAAATTCAACATTCATAGAACAAGGGTCAATTTCCCAAATGATGGGATGGATAATTTTAATGATATGGCAGAAAAAGGAATTTATATTATTGACCGTGTAGTTCAGGAGGAAATGGGCGGCGGAGTTGATCTGGCCAATGATGTATGGTATATACCCAGTACAGATTTAAATATAACCCCCGGCATGTAAACTAATTTTGAATTTAAAAACATGAGGAATTTAGCTGCTCTACAATTGATTTTAGGTTTTTTCATATTCTGTGGTACCACTACCCTAAAGAGTCAAACGCCCCCAACAGCCAAGAAGTTACCAATTATTTTTGATACTGATGCCAATAATGAACTAGACGACCAACATGCATTGGCCTATTTGTTTTCCAATATGGATTATTTTGATATTAAAACCATAATTGTGAATGCTACTCGAAAGGGCGGTGATATTGATAGGCATTTTGACGAAGCTGAGCGCATAATGAAGCTTTTTAAGGTAAGAGGAGAAATACCATTATTAAAAGGAGCCAACAAATCTTTTTTAGACATTAAGGATAATTTAAGCAATCCTAATTTTGATGGATTCCAGGCAGTTAATTTTATAATATCCGAGGCCAAAAAACATACAAATGAAAAATGGGTAGTACTTGCGGTTGGTAAACTAACAAATTTAGCGCTGGCTCTTAAAAAAGAACCTTCAATAGCTAATAATATTCGCTTAGTCTGGTTAGGGGCGAATTATCCAGACTCAGGAGAGTATAATCTGGAAGATGACATTGCATCCATGAACTACGTTCTAAAAACCAATATTAAATTCGAAATGGTCACTGTTCGTTATGGCAAACCTTCCGGGACTGATGTTGTGAGGGTTACCCAAAAAGAAGTAAACACAAATTTGTCAGGTATTGGTCCTAAAATATCCAATCCTATCATTGGAAGGCATGGGGGCACATTTAATAACTTTGGGGATTATTCAGTAAATCTTTTTACCCATATAGATTACCACGGAGCCCCTCCCTCAAGAGCTCTTTTTGATATGGCCGCGGTGGCGATTGTCAAAAACCAGAAATGGGCCGAATCATCAACTATTTCCTGCCCAATAATGATTGATAAAAAATGGGTGGAACAGCCCAATAACAATCGAAAAATTATCATATGGGAGAATTTTGAAAAAGACAAAATAATAACGGATTTCTATGATAGCTTGAAGAAGTTTTAAAGATTTCCGCATCTTCTAAAACTTGATTACCTCAAAATGGGCTTTGGTCCCTTAATATAGGCCTAGTTCGGTGACAAATCTTTTTAATAGTTCTCAATTATTTGCTTACATTTAGGCAAAACCAAAAACACCCACTATGAAGGTCCAGATTACGCGTAGCTCTCCCATTTTTTTTGTTCTAGTATTTCTTTTTTTAAGCGTTTCGCTTAGTGCGCAAGATGTTTTTTTATACGGCGATCAACTGCCCGATGCCCCTGAACTTTCCTCACGTGGTGAGCATACCCTAGGCGTACGTACCCTTGATTTTGTTCACAATGACCAGGTAGATATTTTGAATTCTAAAGAAGGCAAAGATCCCCTTTACAATCGTAAACTTACCGTAGAAATGTGGTACCCTGCCGAAGTACCCTCAGGTACCGAAGCGTTGGTTACTTATGAAGATGTAATGGGTACCCGAGGTGATTCTTTACGCCCATTGATTCCTTTTACTTTTAAGGGTAGAGCCTTGCGTAATGCCAAACCTAAAACGGCGGCTGAGAAATTTCCATTGATTATTGTTTCCCATGGGTACGTGGGTTCACGTTATCTCATGACTTATTTGACCGAAAACCTGGCCTCCAAAGGTTATGTCGTAGTCGCTATCCATCATACAGATTCTACCTTTAAAGATGCAGCCCCTTTTCAAAGTACACTCTTAAACCGTGCCCAGGACATCCAATTTGTGCTCAACGAAATGGCGCGTTTGGGACAGGCCGATAGCAAAGACCGACTAGCGGGACTTTTTGATGCAAATAATACAGGTATCGTGGGCTACTCCATGGGCGGATATGGAGTACTCAATGTGGCGGGCGCTGGTTATTCCGATGGATTAGGTCAATTTTTTACCGGTATGACAGGTGGCAGTATGGCAATTTCAAAACTGTTGGCGAGCAATCCCGGTTATAACGGTGGAAAAGATACCCGCATCAAGGCCGTAGTGGCTTTTGCCCCTTGGGGCATGGAACGCGGTATCTGGGATGCAGAAGGGTTAAAAGGGTTAAAGACCCCGACTTTTTTTGTGGCAGGTAGTCAAGATGATGTTTCAGGTTATGAAAAAGGGATCAAGGCCATTTACGAGGGGTCCATAAAAGCAGACCGATATTTACTAACTTATAATAATGCTCGGCACAACGTGGCGCCCAATCCTCCACCGGCGGCAGCCTTGCAACCCGGACTCCATATTGATGAATACTTCCGCTACGCTGAACCTTCATGGGACCAACGAAAAATGAACAATATCAACCAGCATTTTGTCACCGCGTTTTTAGGCACGCATTTAAAAGGTGAGGATTTTTCAAAATACCTCAATCTTCCCCAAAATTCAAACGAAAAGACCTGGGAAGGGTTTAAGTTACGATCTTCCACAGGAATGGAGTTGTTGCATGCAAACGGGGAGGAATAGGTTTCCCCTCCTTAACCTAAATGATGTAAAGCAAAAATCCAATAAAATAAGTATTTCGACTGTAAAAGAGAACGAGCCTTGTTATAAAAAATTTGAAAAAGGATAGGCTATTCCGGAAATTAAAAAAACAGAAGATTTTTAGATGTTTTTACATCCAGAGGTAAGCAACTGATTGCCCATTAAATTGTTAGAATCGGAGTTTATTACACCGGATTTAAAAATCGCTTTGGTAAATAAAATTGGCTATACGGACATTAATTGGCTAGTTTCATCCTAAATCTTTATTTTTTTTAGTTTTTTATACGTAATCTACATAAATTTTTTTCTAATTATTTAACCTAAATTCACGTATAAAATGAAATCAGTAAAATTATTCATGGCTTTATTATTTACGATAATAATAGCTTGTAGTTTATTGTTTTCCTGTAAAATGGACAACAAAAAGACAGTAGAACCGCAGGTAAATGTGGAAGGTATCATGTTTGCCTTATTAAGAAATGTAGACCAAGGAGTTCTCACGACAGATAAAGTGCATGGTTATGCCATAATGGATTTTAATCCTTTTTCGGATAATTTCGGAGATACCCTTCAAACGGTGTACGGGCCACTCGGACATCATGGGTATATCAGCCCCATTAATGGTGGTTTATATGTCACTCAAGCCAATGACTTGGCAGCTAGAGTAGATGTAACTATTGAAGCCAATGGACTTCCGAAAATTCAGAATATCCGATCCTCTATTGATGATGGTGATATGCGCGTTGGAGAGGACATTGTCTGGTTTAAAGAAAATGGACAGGACAGATACGCAATTACGTCTATGGATGGTCTGGGTAATGATACTCTCGGGGGTATCTGTATTTATGATGCTAATACGGATAAGCTTCTGAGGACGATTACCGATGCAAAACAATTAAGATATTCGCATGGAATTTCTTTATTTGATGATAAACCTATTGGTCTGGTTACCTCCGTAATTCACGAAGATATTGCACTTTATGGTGTACCAAGTGTTGATTCCTTGGGTCATGAAGTATCCCTGATAGATTTTTCAACCAACAAAATCATTAAGAACTATGACTTAGGCACCACAGAAGCAGGATTCCCCGTGGCCCCGGTTGAATGTGCGATTTTTAGAAAGAGTTTTAATGACGCTTTTGAGGGTAATGAAAAAGCTATGGTCGTTGAAATGGTCAGTGGAAATATAGTATCAGCGAATTGGAATGAAGCCAATCAGCTATTTGATGAATTTCAGGTGGTGTATTCACCAATAGATGAAAAAGAATACTTTCCGTTGGAAATATATGCGGACGACTCAAAAATATATATTACATATGCGGAAAAAGTAAAAACTTTTGATTTGAAAACCTATGCAGACTCGGGTCAGCTTGTTGATGCTGGGGTTGAATATATAACAAAATCCTGTGCACATCATTTGTCATTTTTTGATGCTAACAATCCCGATACGGGAGAAAAAGTACCTGTGTTGTTAGTACATCAAAATCTTTTAAATCTTGGTCAACAGCCATTTAATATTCGTTTTGGGCTGCCAATAGAATTGGGCATGCATGAGGTCACCGCTTATAACCGGGAGACTGGCGAAGTATTAAAAACTGTAAATATCTATGAAAAATTGGGTGTTGGGATTGAATATGTAGGGGGCTTTAATGAAAATGCATATGCCCATCATCATTAATAAAAAAATCTGAATTAAAGAAAATCAAGATTGCCCCAAATGAATTTGGGGCAATCTTTGAAACTTTATATTATCCTTTTTATGAAACCAAGGAGTATTATGCTTGGGTGTCTCTTGTTAATTTTTAGCTGTAAAGACTCCGGCGATTATGTGGAAACAGGAACACCTCTTGATGATTTCAGTGCTCCATTCTACTTTGGGTTATTTGAGTTGCCAGCGGATAACCCTTTAACTCAGGAAGGAGTAGAACTTGGACGTATGCTCTTTTATGAAACTAGTCTTTCAAAAGATAGTACTATTTCTTGTGCTACATGCCACCAACAATCCAGGGCATTTACCGATGGTAGAAAACTGGCAATTGGCATAAGAGGTCAGGAACTTGATAAGAATAGTATGTCTCTGGTAAATATGTTGTGGTCAACATCACACAAATTTTGGGACGGAAGGGCTGCAAATCTTGAAGATCAGGCATTGGTGCCGATTCAAGATATTAAGGAAATGGACTTGAAAATGAGCGAAGTATTACGTAGATTGAATAGCAATCCTGAATACAAGATAAAATTTAAATCGGCATTTAATACAAATGAAATTAAAGAGAAACATGTTGCAAAGGCGCTCGCGCAATTTCAACGTACACTCATTTCACAAGATTCTAAATATGACAAATTCCTTAAGGGCGAATTGCAGTTATCAGAGCAAGAGCAATTGGGTTTGCAATCTTTTTTTACACATCCAGATCCTTCTGTTGGATTGAGGGGCAGTAATTGCGGAGATTGCCACCGGAATTTTTTGACTGACGGTTTTAAAGACGGTTTGGATGGTTTTGCCAATAATGGACTTGAGGATGATGAACATCTTGAAAATGGGTTATTTGATGTTACTAAAAACCCTCTGGATAAGGGGAAATTTAAAATCCCAAGCTTGCGAAACATTGCGTTAACAGCACCTTATATGCATGATGGTAGATTCATTACTTTAGAGGAAGTACTTGACCATTATAATGACCATATTCGCGTAAGTTCTACACTAGACATCCTAATACGGGAGGCAAGTAATGAATACAGAAAACCTGGTGATCCCATTTCATTAAAACTTACGCAAGAAGATAAAAATGATATCATTGTATTTTTAAATACACTAACAGATTCAACTTTTATTACCAATGAAAAATATGCAGATCCGCACGCTAATTAAATGTATTAATTTCCTAATGGTTTGGATTTTTCTGAGTTCATGTACTACTGAGAAAAATATGACCATTAATTTTAGTGCCTATGTCAATGGTGAAGCATTGGAATACGGAAAAAAATATGCTTCTCCCAATGGTGATGGTACTTTTACAATTAATGATTTTAAATTATATGTATCCAATTTTCAATTTGTAAGCAGTGCAAATCCTGAAAAGAATTATATAGAAAAAGATAGCTATCATTTATTAAAGTTTCAGGCTAATAATAGCTATTTCTTAATCCTCAATAATACGTCTCTAGAACCCTATGACAAAATAAAAATTAGTATAGGCATAGATGAAGAATCAAATCTTTCAACAAAACCCAAAGGCGATTTGAATCCAACCAATCAAATGGCCTGGAATTGGACTTCCGGTTACAAATTTCTTTTATTTGAGGGACTATATTCACCTGAAAGCTCTGAAAATGAGATACCTATAGTTTTTCACATTGGTTTTAGTGAAAACAAAAAGGACCTTGAGTTCGATTTTTCATCTAAGGACGAAATAAAGTTTATTATAGAAATCAATGAGCTATTTAAAAACCCCAACTATGTTGACTTTAACGAACTTCCTAAAGTGCTTTTCAACAAGGAACATTCGGCCTTAATAGCTTCTAATTATGCAAATTCCTTCATAAAATTGAAGTGAAATAGGAAGCGAAGGGACCAGAAACTAGGGCCGGAAAGGATTATGGACGGAGAGTTTCAAGGGGACTGAAATATTAATAATAAAAACCGTAACTTCTTATAAGATAAGTTGTTACAGTTTTATATTGTGGAGCCGGAGGGAGTCGAACCCTCGTCCAAACAAGCAATTAAAATGCCTTCTACATGTTTAGTTTCCAATTGATTTTCGATGTGCACCTGACTGGAAACCGCCCAATACACACTTAGCTTCTTTAGGTTTTAGAGATACTGACAAAGCAACAATATCCTTATATTGACATTTATGGTGCCCTTTAATGAATCGCCGTCAACAAAGGCTATCCAAGGACATCTCGCTTCCCTGCCTGGCAGGGACGAGGCTAAATCCTACTATAATTCGGATTAAGCGGCAAGAGCGTAGTTATTATCGCCTATTAAAAGTGTGAAATATGAGATTTACGAGCTGTATTCCAGCGCTCGACATGCTTACATTCCAATTGGTCTCGCTGTCAAAACCAGTCGGCCCCTTCAATGAGTTAGGTCCGCCTTGCGTACCGTTAATGAAATCAATCCCGTCTTGGCGGAATCTCATTCCCTCATCTTTTTTTTCAATGAACATTGGCGTAAACCGTGCTGGTCTACTCAAAAGGATTGCGAAGTTAGCAAAAAGTTTGCGCACCAATACAAATCCACCTAAATTAGGGCAAAATTTATACCAAAATAAATTATGAGGTTCGGAATCATCAGAGAACGTAAAAATCCGCCAGATAGGCGGGTGGTATTGTCGCCAGAAGCTTGCCAAAAAGTCATATCAGCACATAAAGATGCTGTCATAATTGTTGAGCCCTCTCCTATAAGGGTCTTTACGGATGAGGAATACCAAGCCGTAGGAGTTGAAGTGGCCTCCAAAATGGATGGATGTGATGTATTGCTCGGTGTCAAAGAGGTGCCCATTAAGGCTTTGATACCCCACAAAAAATATTTCTTTTTTTCACACACCATAAAAAAGCAGCCTTATAACAGAAAACTGCTCCAAGCGGTGTTGGATAAGCATATCGAATTGTACGATCACGAGGTAATCACCAATGCCAAGGGGATTCGGTTGGTGGCTTTCGGAAGATATGCAGGTATTGTTGGCGCATATAACGGCTTTCGCACCTACGGATTAAAATTTGATCTGTTCCAATTGCCCATGGCTGAGACCTTGGCCGATCAACAGGCATTGATCGCCGCATTAAAAAAAATAGCACTGCCCAATATAAAGATTCTACTTACTGGAAAGGGTAGGGTAGGAAACGGTTCCAAGGAAATGTTGGATGCCATGGGCCTAAGAGAGGTTAATGTAAATGAATATCTGGAAAGCAACTTTGATGAAGCGGTATATTGCCAAATAGATGTTGACGATTACAATATTAGAAAAGATGGAACAAAAGGGAAAATGACCCATTTTTTTGAACATCCCGAACTTTATAAATCCAATTTTTTCCGGTTTGCCAAGGTGACCGACTTTTATATTGCAGGCCATTTTTATGGAGACGGAGCACCTTATTTGTTTACCCGTGAGGATGTAAAAAATCCTGATTTCAACATAAAAGTAGTGGCTGATATAAGTTGCGATATAGACGGTCCGGTCGCAACCACATTAAGGTCATCAACAGTAGCGGATCCAATCTATGGGTATGATCGGTTGACGGAAACTGAAACGGATTACAAAAACACGAATTCCATTGCTGTTATGGCAGTGGATAATCTGCCTTGCGAGCTTCCTCGCGATGCCAGTTCGGGCTTTGGGGAAGCGTTTGTTGCCCATGTGATCCCTGCATTTTTTAACGGGGATGCCGATGGTGTCTTGCAGAGCGCACGAATGACCCAAGATGGGAAGCTAACGGAGCGTTATTCGTATTTACAGGATTATGTGGACGGGAAAGAGTAGTTTACTCAACAACTACTTCCCAATCAATAATGGGCTGTTGTTTTGGTGCAGTAAAGGCTCCCAAGGCTTTTAATTGCAGTTTAATGGTTGCTAATTTTTCCAAGGTTTTAATCTGGATTACAGTGGTTTCTCCAGCTCCAAGTTCAAATACTGGCGAAATATTGTAGAAACTAAAGGGCATTTGATTTTCAAAGATCAAATCACTGCTGGAAATGTTTTCCAATTCAACCTCCAATACTGAAGTATCTTCTATGTAATTGGCTTTGTTGATCTGGATGCTGGCTCCAATAAGGGGTTTTAAAAATTCTGGTTTCCCTACTAAGAGCGAATTAAAAACTGCCACGGTCCTTCCTTCAAAAAGTGCTTCTCGTAAACTTTCCTTTGTTTTTTCCTTGGCAAATACCAGGGTGATAGGGCGGTGATCGCCTTTTTCAGTATAGTCCCAATCAATCAAGCCATGAATGTCACTTGTGCCCATGATCGTAAGATTATGTTCCAGGGCCAGGGCCAGAGATTCCTCGGAATAATCTACGGTATTAATTACTTCAATGCCATGCAGTTCCCCATTTACGATCCGTTCCTTTTGAAAATCGCTCAAGATGGGATTGCCTGTAGGGCTTTGTGCGTGCCAAGCCGGATGGTTCCAAAACACAAAAGCCCCTTGTCTTTTTGCTGTTTCAAATGGGGCTATGGGATCTTCTTCCATTAGTTCATTGGCATCGGAAATAAAGATTGCATTGCTGTGGCCTACTGGTTCCTCTCTTGTAATTTCCGAACCGTGGATAAGCAGTAAATCGTGTTCCTTGGCTTCTTCCAGGGCCAATTCAAAAGATCGATTACGATCGGGATGTGGAATATCATCCAAATGGGGTTGGTACTCCAAATGTTCGGTAAGCGAGATGGCATCCAGATTTTCGCGCAGGGCTTCCATTACCCGTATGGTGGGCCAAACATCACCATCCGAAAAAACGGTATGTTGGTGTAAATCTGTCTTAAGGGTTACATAACCATCTATATTGGGATAGGTCATGGCCTTTGC
>CAXMOE010000025.1:0-306 GCA_964194835.1 uncultured Flavobacteriaceae bacterium
CATACAGTATCCCTATCTCTTTTAAATTACTTTAGATTGGATATATATGTATTATTTTCAGGATTTTTAGTTTTTTTGATCAATCATTGATCTTTGGTCCTTTTATAAGCAATTAAATTTTCTGGTCCTTCCAGAAGAATCCGTACAATCTGCAATGTGCCGTCGTCCTTGGTGGAGATCTGCCACTTTATAAGTGAAATTTTACCATCTACTATCTCGATTCCTGTTATACTTCTTGGATGTACACAACTTCCGTCGTTAAAAAAGGGGATATCCCCTGGCTCTGGAAAACGGGGACGGTGGGTG
>CAXMOE010000025.1:392-12688 GCA_964194835.1 uncultured Flavobacteriaceae bacterium
AAAGCGGCCACAACGCCAGAAGGTATAGTTCCACCAATCAGCTTGGTGACCATGGGTCAAAAATAGTTCTTGTTCAGAAATTTTATGTTTTAATATTAATGCCTCATGGTAGGTGATACCGGAAAATAATTCCTTATCGCACTCATCAATGGGCTCATAATAGTGTGACAGGTGCTCGTTTACATAATCTGCATCCTTGTAAACCATATCATGATTGCCCCAGAGCATGTGCAATCGATTTTCCAAATGAAATTTTCCAAGTAATTCAAAAATATTTTTATGGGCCGTGAATATCGATTCAAAATTATGGTTCTCCCAAAGCTCATCTCCATCGCCCAATTCGAAGTATTGGAAACCATTCTTATAATAATGTTTTAGGGCATGGAAATAAATGTTCCGGTTATTGGCAAACTCGTCCGCAAAGCTATTATCACCCCTATGGCAGTCGCTAAATAGGATAAACTTGGAGGTGTCATCGAAAGGGATGACCTTGGCGTTATTGTACGCTCTTGTTAACCTAAAATTGGACGACATACATGAAATTTTTATAAATATCCAAAAAAGGATGGAATAGGCTATTGTTTCATGAAATTAAATTCTCGATTTTCTTTTGTAATTTTACACCCTAATTGACTACTAATAGTTGGTATGATGGAAGATATGTATAGAGAGTTACCAATGCAGCAGCTAATCAGCTTTAACAAATTGTTGGAGCTTTACGAAGTTATGGCCACGAGCAAGGATGTGCATATTGCAGCCAAGGCAAAGGGTATATTGGAAGCTGTGGTTCCATATCCAGAACTTAGAGAAGGGTTTTCGGATCTATCCTTGTTGGAAAAACATAAAGAGGTCATCAAGCTAATACTTCAAGATACCTTTTCCGAAGTGTTGAGTGATAATGAGATCAAGGTCGCCTCACTTCCATATAACAATTTAATTTTTAACACTTCCAAACGATTTCAGAAGATACTGAATGATGCTGGGCCCGACTTCACACCTATAATTCGTAACCAGGAAGAAGGAGTTAACTATATTATGGCCTGCACTGTTGTGCTTAGTTTTTATTATGGGTTTAAATTGGATTTTAAACGACCATATTTCTACGATATCCCGGATTCCAACGGGGTAATGCATCATTACCGGATACTGTATAATGCCGATTTTATGGAAATAGTTCCAACGGAAATGGCCAAGGAACTTACCCAGGAAGATGTAGATGAGCTTTTGGAAAACTCGGATAATCTTGATCTGTGGAAGGAGAAAATACCACCCAATAGTTTTATTACCAAAGGTTTTGTGATTTCAAATATGTTCGATGTTACTAATGAACATTCCATTTCGGAGATTAAATCGAGTTTAATTGCCAATGATAAAAGAGGCAGTGACAACTTTATGGCAAATCTGCAGGAAACCTTTAAATCGTTTTTTAACCTTCCAGATATTCGAGTAGGTTTTGTAACCTATAATTCACAGAAAGACCAATTTGAAAAGGTGCATGGAAAAAGCATGGCTAGTTTTATTCTCTACGATAGCGATGCTGAAGTATGCAAGGATGCACTTTGTTCAGGTTCTTACCACAAATTACTGGAAGAGAAAGGGTATTATACCATTTCGGATGTGGAAAAGTATTATAAACTCTCTGGGGGCGTTGCACCGTATAAGGGATTACATGAACAGGGTATTAAAAGTGCCATTTTCGCTCCCATCGCGGCCAATGGAGAGTTATTGGGCGTTTTGGAACTGGTCTCTGCCAATGTAAACGATCTTAACAGTGTAAATGCTGCTAAACTGGAAGACGTAATGCCCTATATTATTACTGCGGTATTACGTTCCAAGGCTGAGGAAGAAAATTTAATAGCTGCTATTATCCAGAACGAATGCACCTCTGTACATTCATCTGTATATTGGAAATTTCAGGAAGAGGCCAAAAAGTTTATTCATGAAGAGTTGGATGGGGGTCAGCCTTCTTTTAAGGAAATCGTCTTTAATGATGTATATCCTCTTTACGGTCAGATAGATATCAAGGGGTCTTCCCAAGCTAGGAACAACGCTATACAGAAAGATTTGATGATTCAGTTATCTGAAATCAACTCTGTGCTGAACAAGGCATTGAAGAAAGAAGAATTGCCGATATACGAGGAACTCATATTTCGGGTTAACAATCATGTAGATAGCATAAAAGAGACGCTTCATACCAGTAGTGAACAAGCTGTTTTTGATTTTGTTAAAGAAGAAATACATCCCGTTTTCAAGCATTTAAAGAAATTGGACATCGACCTAAAGAAATCGATCAAGGCGTATGAGGACAAGATTGATGCTGGAACTGAATCCTATTACGATCATCGAAAGAATTATGATGAAAGTGTAATGCAGATCAACAAAAAATTGGCCTCTCTCATCGATAAAAAACAAGAAGAATCACAGACCATGTTCCCGCACTACTTTGAGCGTTACAAAACTGATGGGGTGGAACACAACATGTATATTGGCGATTCTATTGCCGGGGATAGGAAATTTGATACTCTGTACCTTAACAATCTTAGGTTATGGCAGTTGCAGGTGATGTGTGAAATGGAAAATAAATACTATAATCTTAAGCCCAATCTACCCATACAATTGGATGTGGCCTCCCTGATTTTGGTGTATAATACATCTCTATCCATTCGGTTCCGAATGGATGAGAAGCGGTTTGATGTGGACGGCACCTATAATGCCCGATATGAAATCATAAAAAAACGCATCGACAAGTCCTATGTTAAAGGAACCAGTGAACGCCTTACTCAAAAAGGCAAGCTTTCTATTGTTTATTCCCAGAAGAAAGATGAACTGGAGTATCTTAGGTATATAAGGTATTTGAAATCCAAAGGTTATTTTACCAACAATATTGAAATTGTGGAACTTGAAGGTCTACAAGGAGTTTCTGGGCTCAAGGCGATTCGTGCAGAAATATTGTACAAAAAGGGAAAGGGAACCGAAAAAACATATACCTACGAGGACCTTATGGAGGAGCTGAAGGCTTAAACAACTGCATGGTGACTAGAGGAGAACCCTTTCCGGTCCAAAATACTTAAAGGCAATACCGAACGCAATTACAGATACAACCATACCAATCATAAATATTGTGTAGGTCCATCTTAGAATATTATATTTTCGGTTTAAAACCAATCCAAGAAAATAGAGATCCTTTGTCAAGGAAGAATAGATATATTCCTTGTCCTTTACCAGTTCATTTATTGCCCATTCGTATTCTTCCAACTTCATCTTATGAAAATTACCAAAAAACAGCAGATTCACTTTCTTGTTGTTCACATCTTCTTTGGTAAATTCTCCACTGGTTACATTAGGTCGTGTGGCCAATACGGCCAAAACCATGGATACCACACTGAAGATGATAAAGATTACCGTTGGATAAAGTAAATAATCATTGGAGGGGTTGTCCAATTTTGGGATAAGATTTGATAATGCAAGTGAAATGATAATTGCATTAACAGATAACAGAATGTTGGCCTTGGTATCTGCAATATCACTTAAGGTAATATGATTTTTTAAAGTAACACGGAATAAGGTCTGAATGCCTCGATCCGGACTTTCACTTTTATATTTGGCCTTTATCGCTTCTTTTTTTGCAATCTCTTTTTCTGCCTTTTTTTCTTTGATCAATCGTTTAAGATTTTTGTCTTTGCCTTCTTGCCAGTTGTTTTTGGCATAGTCGGTGTAAAAATGATGTTCTGTTTTAAACATTTTGATATTGGCTTCATGCCACTCCTTTTGAGAATAAGAAGCTATTCCTAACCGGGACAGTTCCTCCCGTAGATGCTCACAGGTTTCCAAATAGCTTTTTCGGCCAAAATGGGATGCGTCGGCATCCTTTATAATTTCTTCGGACAAAGTTTTGGGTTCATAGAATCGCTTGGTGGCCAAGATTAGATTACAAATCTGTTCTATCCCACTTTTATCGTATTGTTGTCCTTCCAAGTATTTACGGGCAATTGAACAACTACTTTCTTCATGATTTTGCCACCCTTTGGTATATCCCGTATCATGCAACCATGCTGATAAAGTAAGAATTTCATTTTCTTTCTCTTTCAAGCTACTATTGTTCAATAATTCTTTAGTATTTTTAACTACACGCTGTGTATGTCGTAAATTATGATATAGATACTTAGCATCCAATTGACTGGTAATTAAATCAATGACAAAGTTTTCGGTTTTTTCAATAATGTCCGACATATGATGTGTGTTATAGTTCACCAAATTACGAAATTTTAATATTAAGAATAGTATTATGAAAAAATATTACCTATCTCTTTTATCGCTTTTGTTTTTGTTTGGATGTGCTACCTATAATACTAAATACTTGGATGAAGGTAAATCTGTATACGTGCCAACAACGAAAGAGGTCTCCCATACTTTTTATATGATCGGGGATGCTGGTAAATCGCCTTCAGGGAGTTTAAATCCGGCGCTACGAATCTTTAAGGATAAACTTGCCGGTGCAGATAAAAACAGTACGGCACTATTTTTAGGGGATAACATATATCCTTCAGGCCTGCCTAATAAAACAGATTCACCCTTGCTTTATAGCATTGCCAAAAACAATCTGGATGCCCAAATACAGGCCCTGGAAGGATTTAAGGGAAACACCATTTTTATCCCTGGCAACCACGATTGGTATGGAGACGGTCTTAAGGGTTTGGAGCGTGAACAAAAGTATATTGAGAAGCAATTGGATAGTAAGAAGGTTTTCTTTCCAGAAGATGGTTGTCCAATGCAGACCATTGACATAAACGAAGAAATAGTGGTAATTGCGATTGATACAGAATGGTTTCTGACCAACTGGGACAAACATCCGACAATGAACGATGAATGTGATATTAAGGACAGGGAAGGATTTTTTCTTGAGTTGGAGGGATTAATTAAAAAGAACGCCCATAAGACAACAATTATCGCGATGCACCATCCGGTGTTTACCTATGGGGTACATGGCGGACAGTTTTCATTTAAACAGCATATGTCTCCCTTGCCTGTTTTGGGCAGTTTCATTAATGTATTGCGCCGAACTACAGGAGCATCTACTACCGATGTATTAAACAGTAAGTATACAGAACTTAGAAAACGGGTAGTAACCTTGGCCCAATATTCTGAAAAGGTAGTGTTTGCATCTGGGCATGAGCATAGCCTACAGTATATAGTTGAAGAGAATACTCCACAAATCGTTAGTGGTTCTGGAGCAAACAAGGGTGCAACACGCTTATTGAACGGGAGCCAGTTTTCAACAGGAAAGATGGGTTATGCAGCTATGGACGTGTATATGGATGGGTCGTCCAAAGTCAGATTTTATGGAGTTAATGAGGAAGGTAATGAGGAATTTTTATTTACATCGGAGGTTTTAGGGGTAAATAAGAAAAAGGGAACAAAGCAGTTTGCAGATTCATTTCCTCCAGAGGTAGAAGCTTCTGTTTACACAAATGAAGAGATTGATAAAAGCAAGTTTTTCAAATCGGTTTGGGGAGAACGATATCGTAATCTTTATGCTACTAAGGTATCGGCACCAACAGTGAATTTGGACACGCTTTACGGAGGATTACAAGTATTAAGAAAGGGTGGGGGCCACCAGTCCAAATCCCTTCGAATGGTAAACAGTGAAGGTAAAGAATATGTTATGCGAGCTTTACGAAAGAGCGCGGAAGTATATTTACAGGCCATGGCTTTTAAGGAACAATATATCATTGGAGAATTGGAAGATACTTATACAGAAAGTCTGTTACTTGATTTTTATACAGGTGCCCACCCATATGCTCCATTAACAGTTGGGGTGCTCTCTGATGCGGTGGGTATTTACCATACCAATCCGGTCTTATATTATGTACCAAAACAGCAAGCTATAAAAGATTTTGACGACGAATTTGGAGATGATCTGTATATGATAGAGGAACGTACCGCCGATGGTCATGGGAATTTGAAAAGTTTTGGATATGCCAATAAACTACTGAGTACAGACGATTTTTATAGAAATCTTAGAAAGGATGAGAAGTATTCACTGGATAAGGAGGCATATGTTAAAGCACGACTGTTTGATATATTGATCGGGGATTGGGATCGTCATGTGGATCAATGGCGTTGGGCGGAATTCGAGGATAAAGACACAGGTAAGGTAATTTATAGACCTATTCCACGTGATAGGGATCAGGCATATTCTATAATGGGCGATGGATCTTTGATGAATTTAGCAACCCGGATAGTTCCTTCACTGGGTATTTTTGAAGGGTTTAATGAAGAAATCAGAAGATTAAAAGGGTTTACATCCTCGCCTATGTCCTTTGCCCAAGATATGGCATTACTTCCGGAAACCGATCTTGCAATGTGGGAAAAACAGGCGGCTTATCTACAAAAGAACATTACTGCAGAGATAATTGATAACGCCTTATTAAAATTTCCAGAGGAAGTGCGTGATGAAAATAGCGAAAGAATCAAAAAAGTACTCTTGGCAAGAAAATCTAGATTAATGGAAACGGCCAAGGAATATTATGGGTTACTAAATAAGTATTCCGTTGTATTGGGAACAGATAAGGATGATTATTTTGTAATTCAGGGTACAGCTGAAGGAAAAACCGAGATAACAGGATACCGAATTAAGGATGGACAAAAAGCGGATGTCTTTTTCAGCAAAATGTATGATAAATCAATTACCAAGGAAATTTGGATATATGGTTTGGATGATAAAGATTATTTTGAGGTGCGAGATGTTAAAAAAGGAGTAAATAGAATAAGAATTGTTGGAGGGCAAAACAATGACATTTATGACGTGGACAATAGTAATGGGATTTACATTTATGACCATAAAACCAAAAAGAATACCCTTACAAACGTAAAGGGAGCACATATTCGTCTTACTAGCGATTATGAGACCAATACCTATCAGCCTGTTCAAATTAAGAATAGTACAAATCAAATTATTCCAACCATTGGGGCCAATCCAGATGATGGTTTTAAAATTGGTTTTACGGACACCTATACTTTTAATGGGTTTAGAAAAAACCCATTTACAAGCCAGCATGTTTTTAATGCCTCTTTTTATTTTGCCACCAATGGTTTTGATTTTGGATATAAGGGAGAGTTTGCAAATGTTATCGGAAATGCAAATCTAGAGCTAGCAGCAAAATTTACCAGTCCTAATTTCAGTATTAATTTCTTTGGGTTTGGAAATGAAACCGTAAACTTAGATGATGACTTGGAACTGGATTATAACAGGGTGAAAATGGAAACTTTTCGATTTGCACCATCCTTGGTGTGGCACGGTGACCTAGGATCTAAAATAAGAACTGGAGTTTCTTATGAGACCATTGAGATTGAAGAAACAGAAGATCGATTTATTAATACCTTTTTTATGACAAATGGACAAGACAGCAAGAATAGTTTTTTTGGGGTAGATGCGGAATATAGCTTTAAAAATAGTGATAATGCCGCTTTTCCTACTATGGGAATGGCTACCTCATTGCTTATGGGGTATAAAACCAGTACGGATAATGATGGCCAAAGCTTTGCTTATATCGTGCCTAGCTTCTCCTTGGATTATAAATTGGTGCCAAGCGGTCAATTAGTGTTGGCCTCAAAATGGAAGGCCCATTTTAATTTAGGGGATGATTATGAGTTCTATCAGGGAGCAAGTATTGGAGGGATAGATGGCTTACGAGGGTTTAGAAATCAACGTTTTACAGGAAAAACTTCATATTATCAAAATACAGATGTTCGACTTAGTCTTAAAAAATTGAGAACGGGATTGCTGCCAGTATTTTTGGGAATATATGGAGGCTATGACTACGGAAGAGTATGGTTTCCGAATGACAACTCCAATGAATGGCATACATCGTATGGGGGAGGTTTTTTTCTTAACGGTGCGGGGATTGCTTCTTTTAATATAGCAGTGTTTGGCAGCGATGATGGGGCAAGAATTGCTTTTGGGCTTGGTTTCGGATTCTGATTATTTCAAGGTATAAGAATAAAGGTTTCGGCCTGTACTGCCCCTAGCTTCATCTGAAAGAAGTAAGGTGTTGTTGTCCTTAAAACAAAGGGATTCCAATTGTGTAGTAGCTCCTAAATCTATGGTTTTCATTGTACCCTTACTAAAGTCATCCCAAGAGAAATCTGTAAATACCCAAAGCATTCCATATCCCAGAAGCACTATTTGTTTTCCATCTGGAGAAATATCTGCTGAGGTAACCTCGCATCTGCCTTGTTCCGTGCAAGTCGAAAACTTACCTACATACGTTGCTTTATACTCCCCTTTTTTGGCTGGCACCTTATAGATCAGCGCTGTGCCAGTGAATGGCTTTGACTTATTTTTGGTGATGATATACAGCGCTTCATTATAGTAGAAAAGGGCCTCAGAATCATAGAGCAACCCATCTTTCGCAGGGGGGAATTTCTTTTGCTCAGGATAACTGAATTTTATTTTTTCAGCATCAATTTTATCACCTTTTTCAATTTCTGGGTTAGGAATTTTATAAATGACCAAGTCTTTACGGTCATTGTTATTGTTGCCAAAATCAGCTATATAGACATTCCCCGTATTATCTTTGGTCAGATCTTCCCAGTCCCTATTTTTTGCATCCTTGACTTTTAATTGTTTGAGGAGATTGCCATTGAAATCTACCTGATAAATGTTATCCGTATTTCCATTGTCTTCAATTATCCACAGGTTTATGTTGTTCATTGCAACAATACCTGAATTCTCGTTAAGTTTGGTGGGAAGTTTGCTTATAAAGGTGAGTTGACCATAGTTAGAGCACCCTGTGAATAGGAAAATGACTAATAGTTTGATAGAAAATATTTTCATCCTAGTCTTTTAAAGGCATATATATCTCGGCTTTCCAATTAAGCTCATCCCCGCCCATATTCGGATTGTTGTAAAAAATTTCCACTGGCTGGTTAATAACACTTATATTATTCTGGTTGGCATAATCCAATAGGGCGTACCAAGCTCGGTCCGATGTAATGTAGTTGCCATTATAAATTGCTTTTAAAGCCTTGGTCCCTTTTATCTCCTTATATTTAATATTTAAAATTTTTGGCAAACTATCCATTTTTTTAATTGGAAAACAGAAATTGTAATTAATACTGTCCTTTGCCATATCCCAATTAGTTATTTCAATAAAAGGGGTTCCATCTAAAGGAATTTCATTTTTTAACATCATAGTGCTCAGAAATGAATAGTTTTGCATCATCCCGCTGGCTTTACCAAATTGACTTGTTTTTAAAGCTACGAACGCACAATATTTTGGTGTAAGTTCTGCCTCCCCCACAATTGTTACTTTAAATTTTTCCAGGTGCTCATTGAGTTTATTATTAAAATCCAATAATGTCTTACGGCTCCGTTTCTCAAAATCGGTATCTGAAAAGGGAATAGTAATTTTATTCCGTAAACTATGGTCTTTATCTTTAATATAGACCTTTACGTTGGAAAGGGAATCGTTAATGGGATCAATTTTCCAATTATAGACATGTACCGAATCGTTGAAAAGGATTTTTTGATTCAGGTGCGCTAGATCTTCCTGTTCTAAAGACTCGAAACCATCTAAAGTGTTCCCCCAAATTTTTATGGTTTGGTTTATAGTCCCAGGAAATGTCTTGGCTTTAAAAGTCACCAAGTAGTCATAGGGTTTAATAAATAGATACCATATTAATGCCCCAAAGAGGATAAACCCTATAACTAATGAAATTTTCTTCATGAATAATTGGTTTGCAATTAAACTGTGATTTTAGTTCATTTTTAATCGATCTACTACCAAGTTGCCAAGATCCCTTCCTTGCTTTACTCCAACAGCTACAGCTGTCCGATAGTGTATACCTCCGTACATTCTACTGATTGCGGCTTCATCAGCAGCTTCCCGAAAAGATTCAAAGGACCTAATAGGGAGTCCGAAAGCAAGTTCGGTATCGTCATCAAAATAAAAGTTATCACCAAAAATACTAGTCAAAGAAGTTGAAGCTGCACCAGAAACAACAGAGTGCCCGCTTGTATATTCAGGAAATGGTGGAGTTTGTAAAACAGGTTTCCAACTGTCATCTATATACTGGTTGATCAATGTTTCCGGACGTATTAGGTTACTGCGGTATTTTTCATCCCAACAGCTAATAAATGCATCTACAATGGCAATGGAAGTTTTTGTATAAGCATACACAGTTTTGTCAACCCCTGATTCAGTCTTTTTACAGGCTATTTTTGCAATACCGATCCAATGCGCTCCTGGGGTGATTTTTTTGGTCGCGAACATGAGGTGACCTCTGGTTACCGATACATAAGGATTACAGTCCCAGAACTGTGCAATGGCAATCTCTTCGGATTCATCCCCTTTTTTGGTGATTTCCATACTAATGTCATATACCTCCTTAAGTTCCTTGTAAAAATCGGTTCCCTTTTCCATTGAAAATGGGGGTGGGGGTGTCGGTTTAAATTGTGAAGCTGAATCTATTACAAAAGGACGAATCTTGTTCCAATGAGGTTCAATGCCATCCAAATAGGCGGGAGGTGTGGGTTGCCACCTCGAGGAATCATCGATATCCACTGTAAATTTGGACATAGTCCTTGTTTGTTTATAATTATCCTTGTTCATCCACTCCGCAATATGCTCGGATACCTTAAGTCCGTATGCTTTGGATGCATTGAATTCCATGCTGTTTTTCGCATCCCATATTTGATATAGACTATCCTGATAAGATTCTATTCTTTCTTCTGAAAAAATCAACTTTTTACTCAATTCCATATGGGCAATAAGAGCCGCTAGTTGGTAATTTATAGTTTCCGGACTGTCTGGTTCAGGAATGGGGGTTAGATCCCTTACCTGGCCTGCCAATGTGGTGTAATCTTTGTTTTGATGAGCTATTATTTCATAGGCGGCAATATTGGGATAGGCATATATCCTACTGGCCACTGGAGGTGAAAAGATATCATGGATCATAATATCTGTTACGTTGTCCACAGTGTCATGAAAATTGTCCGAAGTTATTACTATAGGGTCTTCTTTCTTGTTACAAGAAAACAGGAGTAAAAAAATAGCCAATAGTGCTAGTTGCTTTTTCATCGTTCTTTTATTTGTCTCTTACTTTAATAGTTTATACACTTCTGCCTTATCGTTGTTCAAGGTCACCAGGAGATAGGGTACATCTTTTAGGGTAATTATATTTAAATGCCGCACCGATTTTTGTGCTAACATCAATCCAATTTGATTTCCTAAAATTACATCATTTTTAGTTTTTATCAAGGCGCCGGAAAACGAATCAAATCTCCCATGATAGGGCTTTACACCAAAATAATTACCAGCGGCTAATATTTCATTCTTTCCATCATTATCAAAATCATAATTTAGAAAAGCAGTTATGGGCGATACTTGTAATTGGAATTCGAAAGGAACAAAAATAAAATGACCCTTGTCGTTCCTAAGATAACCCGATTTTAGTTCATTTACAGTCAAAAGCTTTGCACTGTCCATTGATTTTTTATCCAGGATTTCACTGATGGACTTTCCGGCAAAACTTTTGTACGTATTGAATTTTTTACGAAGACTTACCATCTGACCGGCAAGTTCATCAAGACTTTCAACCGAGTAATAAACACCTTCTTTCGCTAAAGATACTATGGTTTCTGTAGTACCGTTTTTATCAAAATCGGAATAGTACATTTTCATTGGAAATTTATCGGAAGCTTGGAATTTGGTATTTGAACCCCAGTTACCCAAGAGATAATCTGTATCGCCATCTTCATCTATGTCAAAAGGCACTAGACTTTGCCATAGTCCGTTCAAAGCACTGTCCAAAATCTGTACCTCAGATAATCTCCCGTCATTGTTTTTAAAGAACTTTGGTGACATCCATTCCCCAACTACAATAAGATCTTTTGTGCCATCATTATCAAAATCTTCCCATATGGCATCTGTGATCATACCCACATTTTGTAATTCTTTATTTTCTTTCACTGAAAAACGTCCATTTTCGTTTGTTAATAGATACGAGTTTGGCATTTTGCCAAAATCGGAAGAAACGGCATTACTGCCCACAAAAAGGTCTAAATCTCCATCTCCGTCAAAGTCGTTTGCTTTTATTACCGATGCGTTTTCAAAATAATTAGAGAGGGTAATTGTAGTAAAAGTAGAATCATTTTGAATATAATAATTGTCCAATAAAGGCAACATTTGTTCAAAAAAATCACCTCCTCCAGATCCTATGAAGAGATCATTTTTACCATCTTTGTTGAAGTCGGCCAGGAGGGCAGTTACATCTTCTTTAATTGAATCCTTGGT
>CAXMOE010000025.1:12698-18208 GCA_964194835.1 uncultured Flavobacteriaceae bacterium
TAAATTCTTCATACTTTTTTTCTACATAAATGCTGTCAGATTGCACATAAATTTTTGAAGCAATGTGTTTAGATCCCCCAAAGAAAATATCATCCTTGCCGTCATCGTTGATGTCCCCAACTGCTGTTGCCGGACCACGGTCCGAGATTTGATATGGAATAAGCTTCTGCCTGTTAAAATCAACATAATTATCTTCAATATGGATAAAATCTATTCCCAAGTTATTTTCTACTTTATTAAATAATTTTTTGGTTTTGGGCAGGAGAGATTGATAATTAAAAGGTTTTGTGTTTTCGGGAGTTACGGTCAAGGTTTGGTTTACTTGTACTTCTTTTAAAAACTGATATGTTTTATTTGGCCATACAATTTTGATTGAATCTACCTGTTCTGTTTGGCCATAGCCAAAATGGATAATTGGCTCAGAAGAGGCCTGAAATCCACGAACAGTATACAATTCTTTGTATTGTAATTGTCCTTCATGGTACGAATACACTTTTGTACCCAATCCAAAACGATTGCCTGCAGTGTAATTAAACTTAAGTTTTAAATAATTGGCTTTTGTATTTGTTTTATTGATATACAAAGTAGCAGGGCTATTAATATTATTGGTAATAAGGTCCAAATCCCCATCATTATCCAAATCCCCCATTGCAGTAGCCCCGGATATTAGTGTGTCCTTCGTTATCCAACTGTTCGATACGTTCTCAAAAATAAGCCTGTTGGTGCCCTTAAAGACATAATTGGGTGTGGCTCCTGAAGGCATCATTTTTAAGGCCTGCTGGTCTACCAATTTTGTATTGTTTATTTTTTTTCTTATTTGTTCATCTGAAACAAAATTGATATAATCCAAATCGTTGGGCCGTTTCGGGATGCCGTTGGAAATAAAAATATCTTGTTCGCCATCTTGGTCATAGTCTCCAAAAAGAGTGCTCCAACTCCAATCGGTTGCTGCAATACCACTGATAAATCCTGTTTCAACATAATTGCCTTTTGGTTGGTTGATATACAACATGTTACGGGTATATTGGTAGTGATAGCCGAAACGTTCAGTTCGTAATTTCTGGTTCTGAACATTGTCGGCTCCCTCGGAGGACTTTAATATCTTTTCATCTTCCGCCAACATGTCCAATGACATTAGATCGGGCCATCCATCATGATTAATATCCGCTACATCGTTTCCCATCGAAAATCGGGTGGTATGGCCAAAGTATTGTTTAAGGCTTTCCGTAAATGTGCCATCGCCGTTATTGACATAATAATAATCGTCTTCATGAAAATCATTTCCAACATATATATCGGGATATCCATCTTGGTCAAAATCGGCCACGGCAACACCTAAACCATATCCATTTACCCCACCAAAAATTCCAGCTTTTTCGCTTACATCAGTAAATGTTTGACCGTCGTTCCTCAGTAATTTATCCCCTGTTTGAAAATTTCTTTTTTGGCGCACTTCTGCCATGCCATATGATTCTTGGGTATGAACGGCATGGTTTAAAAGGTAAATATCCAAGTCGCCATCCAGATCATAATCTAGAAAGGTTGCAGAAGAGCTAAAGGTGTCAAAATCCAAACCATATTTGGCTGCTTGTTCGGAAAAAGTGCCATCACCATTGTTAATATAAAGCTCGTTATAACCATTAAAACCATTGATGCCAACAACCGCACAAACATAAAGATCCAGTAGGCCATCCCCATTGATATCACCCATTACCGCGCCAGTACTCCATGTGCTGTTTCCGGCCACACCAGCTTTATCGGTGATATCTTCGAACTGCAAATCACCCTTATTAAGATATAATTTGTTCTTCACTTGGTTACCGGAAAAAAAAACATCTGAAAGGCCATCATTATTAATGTCACCAATGGCGACCCCGCCTCCATTATAGAAGTAGAGATAATCCAATATACTTAGATCATCTGTTTCCAAAAGACTATTGTTAAAAGAAATACCACTTTCTTCCGGAGAAGGGTTTTTAAATACCTGGCTTTCTTTTTGGCCACAGCCCACAAATATGGATATGCCAATAATAATTACTATAAATTTATTCATTGAGCTCAAAAATCTTCGGTTTATTGTCATTAATTGCAGCTATGAAATAAATCTTGCCACTTTTGTCCTTAAACTGTTTTAGGTGTTTTATTTCATCCTTTACAAAAAACCCACTGGTATTATAATCTTGCCATTGGAAGTCGAGTTTACCATTACCCAACAATACGTTTCCATAAGAGCCATCCAATCGTGAATGCTGTGGTTTAAACTCGAAATTATTTCCCCCAAGAATCAAATCTAAATTACCATCATTATTCACATCGGAGCACGTAATACCACATACACAGGACAGTTGTACCCTGCTTGGAAGCTTTTTAATGGTGAATTTCCCGCCTCCTTCATTGATTGCGATTACAGATTCTGCGACTCCCGCAGTTTTCATGATTGAGTTATTAAAGACCTCTAGTGGAAACAACTCGTCAATGGTTTTCTTGGCATATTCTGAAGCTTTTAGATTTTGTTTCTTTAAAACTACCATTTGTCCGGTTAGCTCTTTTTTCTGGTGAAGAGGATAATCTTTACCATCAAAACTTTGGGTAACAATTTGTTCTATTGTGCCGTTGTCGTCAAAATCGTTTATCCATATCTTCATAGGGTTTTCTTCAGAAGTTTTGTAATGTACGTTACTACCTTGGTTACCTATTATAAAATCGTTGTCACCATCATTATCCAAATCAGCAGTTTCGATAACATTCCACCAACCGGACAGGCTGTCAAGTGAAGTAGAGAGTTTAGCCAATCTTCTCCCCGAATTTTTATAGACCTTTGGGGTTCCCCAGTCCGATACCGTAACCAGGTCTTTCTTGTTGTCGCCATCTATATCTGCCCAAATTGCATTGGTGATCATCCCTGCATTTTTAATATCATATGCCAGACGTTCCGTGGCATCGGAAAAGGTGCCGTCCCCATTATTTTCCAAAAAAAGGTGGTTAGGATCAATGCCGTAGATGCCCACCACACTCCTAGATCCAATAAAAACGTCAATATCACCATCACCATCAAAGTCATAAGGTGATATCACTGAGATATTTTTGTAGGTAGAGGGCAGTTTGCCCGGTGCTTTGCTGAAATCTCCCTTGCCATTATTTAGATAGAGTCGGGCGCTATAGGAATTTTCGTTTCCTACTTGATTGCCACCAGTCCCCACCATAAGGTCACTATCGCCATCGCCATCAGCATCGAAAAATGCCGCAGCTGTATCTTCGTAATTGGCGTCTGCCCTAAATGTTTTCTGTGGCATAAAAGTAAGCTTCCCGTTTCCGTTATGTTGGTATACTGTTCCTGCTTGGCCCATGGCACCACCAATAAAAACATCTTCATTACCGTCCCCGTTAATATCACTTATAGCCAGTGCAGGACCTTCTTGTGAAAGCAATTTGTAAATTAGCCCTTCGTAGTCAAAATCATTGTAATTATTCTCTTCATGAGTGATCAATGGACTATTTCCCAATTCTTTGAGCAATGTTTTTGTATCGTCTTTTTTTATAGGAAAAAACTTTTCTTTTGCATCGGATTGCTTTAAGTTCAATTGCTTATTAACTTCAACATTGGTTAATTTTTGGGTAAGGTCGTCTGGCCATATGATTCGTATTGAATCTATAGATGTCGTGGATCCCAAACCAATAGTCATTACATAATCCATGGAGGACTGAAACCCCCTGGATGGAATTAGCTCCTGTAGCATAATATTGCCGTCATAATAAAGTTTAACACTGGTTCCAATAGCAAATTTATTTTTTTCGCTGCCATCAAACTTTAGCTTTATGAAGTTGTTATCAGAAAGTTTTTCGGTATTATTTTTATAGATAAAAGCCTCCATATTTACATTGTTGACCACAATGTCTAGATCACCATCATTATCCAAATCCCCATAGGCAGCCCCGTTGGACATACTTGGAATCTCAAACCCCCAATTCTTGTTTGCATTGCTAAAGGTGATATCACCATTGTTCCGATATGCATAGTTGGGTTGTGGCGCAATGGGCATTTTATTGATTATTGAATCAATGGATTCCTTTCTACCGGTCAGAGCCATGTTTTGGATAATCTCATTGGCAAAGAAATCTACAAAATCGAGGTCGGTAAGATCGTGATTAATGCCATTGGTAATATAAATATCCCTAAGACCATCGTTGTCCATGTCCAAAAGTAACCCGGCCCAACTCCAATCGGTAGCAGAAACACCACTGTAATAAGCTACCTCAGAAAAAGAGCCATTTCCATTATTAAGTTGAAGGGTATTTTGAATGTACTGCTGGTAAAAATCCTTGCTTTGTTTTAATTTGAAAACGTTATAGCCGTCAAATTCCATCACAGATTTAACACGTTGGTCTCCCTCGGGGAGCATATCCGTTATAAAGATATCTGTATTACCGTCATTATTTATATCTGCCATATCTACTCCCATAGCAGAGAGACATAAACGTGAGGTCCAATTCTTTATATCTTCCTTAAAGGTACCGTCCTGATTGTTTATATATAGATAATCGCGTTCATAAAAGTCGTTGGAAACATAAATATCCGGGTATAGATCACCATTGATGTCGGTTACCATAATTCCCAAGCCAAAACCAATAAGACTGCCATAAATACCCGCTTCTTCACTAACGTCAACAAACTTGCCGTTATCGTTCCTTAAAAGCATATCGCCTACCCCTTTAAAAATATCAGGAACACCTTCCCAATCCTGTGCCCTAACTTCCCTTTGGCCAGCATATCCCAAACTACTTACGGGAATATTACTGTTATTAAGAATATAGGCGTCCAAATCCCCGTCTTTGTCATAATCAAAGAAGGATGAATGGGTGGAGAAACCTGTTTCAGCGAGGTTATACTCATGGGCTTTTTCTGTAAATGTAAGATTGCCGTTATTGATATAAAGATCGTTATCATGATTATTCCCTTCCATATTTCCGGCATTACTGACATAGAGATCCAATAGGCCATCCTGGTTTATATCCACCATATTTACACCAGTGGACCAGGGTTTGTTTCCAGCGACACCTGCAGATTCGGTAATATCCTCAAATGTAAAATCGCCCTTGTTCAGATAAAGCTTATTGGCCTTCATATTGGCAGTCATATAGATATCTGGAAGACCATCATTATTGATGTCACCAATGGCAACTCCGCCCCCATTGTAAAAATTCCGGTATTTAAAGATGTTAAAATCTTTTTGATTTTTTACGGTATTGATAAAATCAATTCCGGTCTCTTTCGAAGGAAGTAATGAGAACAAAGTAGTTGATTTTCCAGGAGTGTTATCTTCTTCGCCCTTTTTTTGCGTACAAGAACCACAAAATATTGCAATCAAAAGAAAGCTCAACAATACTCTTGTAATTTTCATTTTCATATGCATTATTCAACTTATTTTATAGTTGTGTAAAATTAAACCATGTAGTGCATTCATCCTGCATTACTGGTTGCTATTTTCATAATTGTTGCTAATATTGAAACT
>CAXMOE010000025.1:18233-22410 GCA_964194835.1 uncultured Flavobacteriaceae bacterium
GAGCTTTAAATCCTTTATTTGTATATGTGTAAACAAACATTCCAAATGCAAAAACAGGTCGGCAATATAATTAATTTTAAAGTAAGAAAGTAGCAGTAAATTGTTAATATTTTAAGTGTTGAAAAAACGTTTATTTTAAGTAATAATGTAGGTATACTAACATTTTGATAGATTAGTTCCCCAAGTATTGATTTTTTTGTAAATAATCCAATATATTTAACGGATATAATCAAACCAACAAACTACAATGATAGGAATACTTTCTTTTTTGGGCTTTACCATATTGGTAGGGGTCATTGCATATTTGGCAACAAGAAAAACCGATGAGAATTCTTCAGATGGCTATTTTTTGGGTGGTAGGAGCCTTACCGCCGGTGTTATCGCAGGATCTCTCTTATTGACTAACCTCTCCACAGAACAGATTGTGGGTTTAAACGGACAGGCATATTCCGAAGGGATTTTGGTAATGGCATGGGAAACCTTGGCTGCCATAGCCATGGTAGTCACTGCAGTCTTTCTGTTACCCAGATACCTTAAGGGGGGAATTACAACTGTACCGCAATTTTTACAGGACAGATACGATAACTCAACAAAAACGATTACTTCCATATTATTTTTAACAGGCTACGTGGTCGTTCTTTTACCAATAATTCTGTACTCTGGGTCATTGGCGATAAGTACCATGTTTGATGTTCCTACCATGCTGGGTGTTTCCGATACCACAGCATTGAAACTATGTGTTTGGGGAATTGGTATCATTGGATCAATTTACGCTGTTTTTGGAGGTTTGAAAGCTGTTGCGGTTTCTGATAGTATCAATGCTATTGGGTTGTTGATTGGGGGAATACTTATCCCTATATTCGGTTTGATAGCGATTGGAGATGGAAGCCTGTTTGCAGGGATCGACATATTGTATGATGAAAATCCTGAAAAATTTAATTCCATAGGCGGTGCTACGGCATCTGTACCTTTTGCAACCATATTTACCGGGATGATGTTGGTGCAGCTGTTTTATTGGGGGACGAACCAACAAATTATTCAACGTGCGTTGGGGGCTAAAAATCTAAAAGAAGGACAAAAGGGGCTCTTATTGGGCTCGTGTATTAAAATTCTTGGACCCTTGATTGTGGTACTTCCGGGTATTGTTGCTTATCATATGTTTAAAGGAAGTTTGGAGGTCCCGGATCAGGCGTATCCGGCACTGGTCAATGAAGTATTGCCAGATTATTTAATTGGGTTTTTTGCTGCAGTATTGTTTGGGGCCATTTTAAGCTCATTTAATAGTGTTTTGAATAGTTCTGTAACATTGTTCGGTATTGATATTTATAAATCGCATATAAATAAGGAGGCTAATGAAAAGACTGTTGTAAAGTATGGAAAAATGTTTGGTATCGGGTTGGCTTTGGCTGCCATGTTCATTGCTCCTTTAATTGCCAATGCAGGGAGTTTATTTGCCTATCTGCAAGAAGTTAATGGTATTTATAGCATCCCTATTTTAACCATAATTGTTGTTGGGTATATTACCAAACGGGTACCGGCCATCGCAGCAAAAATTGGTATTATTTCAGGTTCACTACTATATATTTTAAGTCAGTTCTTTTTACAACCCTATTTTATTGATAAAGCACTAACTGAAGCAAATGCTGCTGGAATAACCGATGAAGCTTCATTGGCTTTAGTAGAGGTCGGGGCCTATCCACATTTTCTACATGTAATGGCTATGTTGTTTGTTCTTAATATTGCTATTATGCTGATTATTGGTAAGATATACCCTAGGGATGTTCCTTATGAGCAAGAATATACAAAACAGGTGGATATTGAACCCTACAAGTATGTAAATCAAGTTGGAATTGGTGTTGTCGTAGTGGTAGTTGGGCTCTATATTTATTTTGCTCAATAGCGGTTTTATTCCTAATAAAAATTAAAAAAGAGCGCAGTTATAAACTGCGCTCTTTTTTATTATAGGCATTTACCTTTCTTGGTTATGGTGAAGATTTAGTTTTTGAAATAACTACTCTAGTCAACTTTTAAATTCAAGTTACTTGGTGTACTATACATATTGAGATGTTCCCCTCAAACATTCCCTGTCATTCCCATAACCTTAATTTTTCATACACCTAAGACCAAAGCATTTTTTAAACTGAGTACAACAGGGAAGGATTTAGAAATTCTATGGGACTAATTGGCTAGAGCTATACTACTTCAGGCTTTGCAGCAAATACAGCCTTGTGTTCACTCTTGTAGCAGTTTAGTAATACTGCTTATTTTCTATTTAGTATTTCTGCTAGAGGAGTTAGTAGTATGGAATTGGGGAAAAACCAAAAAAAGACCGCCCATGGGCGGTCTTTCTAATATAATTAAACTTGTTAATCTTAGTACCCTGGATTCTGTATCAGTGCTGGGTTTGCCAGTAGCTGACTTGCAGGAATAGGATATAAGTTGTATTTATCGTTATTTACAGACTCAGTAGCTTTGAATATCCAATCTCTTGTAAATTGTCCGAAACGAATTAAATCATTTCTTCTCCAAGCTTCTGCAAACAATTCACGACCTCTTTCATCCAATAGATCTTGTTCACTAACAGATCCTATTGGTGTAGCTCCTCTAAGTACCCTAAGCTCATTGACCAGGGTAGTAGGGTCTCCTCCACTACGCATCTGAGCTTCTGCCTTCATAAGGTGGGCATCTGAATATCTAAATACAATTTCGTGACCAAGAAATTCACCAAATCTAGGTGCGTATTTCATAACTCGGATACCTGTGGTTTCATCATTGTTGATGATATTAGGGGCACCTGTGCCGTCAAGAAAATCTCTTTTAAAGGTTAATGGGGCTCCAGCTCTATCCGTTAAAGCAGTACCGTCAAGCTTGTATTGTTGTCCAGCCAAGAATCCGTTACCCACATTGGAACCAACTTCAAAACCTCCTTCATCGTTAGTACCTGGACGTCCGGTAAAAGGTATACCTCCATTTGGAACACCGCCTCGACGTTCTTCCTGGCCATTGAGTGCTGTTTCATCCAACTCAACACTATTAGAATTTGGATCACCTTCGAAAAGGTCGTAGTATTCTGCCAAGGTTGCAAAGCCGTTCCAGCCCCCACCTCCTAAAGATGTGGAGCTATAATGTAATCCATTAAAAATACGGTTACCAACACCTGAGGCCAAAGACCAAACAGTTTCGTTATCGGCTGAATCCCTGAACAAATCAAAATATCCTGCTTGAAGCGCATAACCTTCGCCAGCAATTTCGTCTACCAAGGAAATAACTGAAGACATATCCCCTGCACTTACACTGGTCCCGGTATAAATATGTTTGTTGAGAAGTAGCTTGGCTTTAAGATACTTTGCGGCCGCCTTACTGGCTCTTCCATTAGCTTCACCACTACCCGCACTAACACTGGGTAGGTTGGCAATGGCCACATCAATATCTGCAATAATAAAGTTAACTGCAGCTTCACCTGTAAGTATTTCCGGTACTGAGGAAGAAGGCAAGCTAACATCCCTAAAGGGTACCTGACCATAATAATCCAAAATAGTGTACATACTAAAGGCTCTGATAAAACTGGCATCGCCTACATTCGTGGCACTTGGACTAGATCGTGAATCCAATACCTGTGACGCAATCAGCTGATTTCCGTTAAAATCGTTCCAGACAGCAATTACAAAAACGTGTTCCGGAGTCCAAAGATGTTGGTGCAAACTAGACCACTGTCCATTGTCACCCCAGTCCGTACCACGGGTTGGAACTATAGCGGCATCTGAGGTTACCTCACTAAGTGCGAATCGGTTTCCTTGATCTCCGTATTGACCATTAAGTCGGCCATACAGTTCATCAACAGTTGATGATGGATCGGCCAAACCTTGGAATCCCTCACTGATAATGGAATCGGTTTCTTCAATCTCCAAGTCAGTACAAGAAACGAGTCCTATAATAGATAGGAGAGTTAGAAAATAAAATTTTAAATGAATTCTTTTCATGATATACAATTTTTTTAATTAAAATGACGCATTTACTCCAAAGGTAATTGTTCTTGGATTCGGGTAACCGGACCAATCAATTCCTCTTGTTGGTACACCAGAGCCTAAATCCCCTGTAGCACTGGTAACTTCCGGATCAAGACCAGAATAATCTGTAATCAAGAATAGGTTTTGTCCAGTTAATGATAATCTAAGAC
>CAXMOE010000026.1:0-5353 GCA_964194835.1 uncultured Flavobacteriaceae bacterium
GCTTTGCCCAAACCTAAAAGGGCTATTGAGATAGTATAAAGATTATAAAATATTATGTTGCACCCTTGAGGTGATTTCATAATGGTTTGTTTAGTTAGTTAGGTAGAGCGCCTTGAGAAATCAAGGCGCTCTTTTTTATTCATGTTCCTGTAGCATTTTTATTTCATCACGTAATATAGCAGCCTGCATAAAGTCCAGCTCTTTGGCGGCTTTCTCCATTGCCTTTCGTTTGTCACGTATCATTTTTTCCTTTTGTTCTTTAGTAAGATACTGTAAATCCGGTTCTGCGGCACGTAAGGTCTCTTTTTCAAAATGATAGGTGGACACCGAATTTTTTGCCAGAGCACTGTCCAAACTTTTAGTAATAGCTGTTGGAGTTATGTTATTTTTCAAATTATATGCAAGTTGTTTTTCTCTACGATAGTTGGTTTCGTCAATGGTCTTCTGCATACTATTGGTTATTTTATCAGCATACATTATCGCTTTTCCGTTTAGGTGTCTTGCTGCTCTTCCCACTGTCTGTGTAAGGGATCGGGCACTTCTCAGAAAACCTTCTTTATCTGCGTCCAAAATAGCAACAAGGGACACTTCAGGCAGATCCAAGCCTTCGCGTAATAAGTTTACCCCGATTAATACATCAAAAACGCCCTTTCTCAGATCTTGCATAATTTCAACCCGTTCCAAAGTATCCACATCACTATGTATATACCGGCATCTAATGTTGATTCGGGTTAAATACTTGGCTAGTTCCTCCGCCATTCTCTTGGTTAAGGTGGTGGTCAATATGCGTTCATCTTTTTCAACACGCTGTTGAATTTCCTCCACCAAGTCGTCAATTTGGTTTAAGCTGGGACGCACTTCAATATTGGGATCAAGTAACCCAGTGGGTCTAATGACCTGTTCCACAAAAACACCTTGACTCAGTTGCATTTCATAGTCGGAAGGCGTAGCACTTACAAAAAGCACCTGATTCTGTATAACTTCGAACTCTTCAAATTTTAAAGGCCTATTGTCCATGGCCGCTGGCAACCGAAAACCAAATTCTACAAGGTTCTCTTTTCGGGAACGGTCACCTCCGTACATGGCATGTACTTGGGGGATGGTTACATGGCTTTCGTCCACCACCATTAAGAAATCATCCGGAAAATAATCCAACAAACAAAAAGGCCTAGTTCCTGGTTCACGCCCGTCAAGATATCTGGAGTAATTTTCTATACCGGAACAGTATCCCAATTCCCGTATCATTTCTAAATCAAAACTGGTTCGTTCCTCCAAACGTTTTGCCTCCAGGGGTTTTCCGATTTCCTTGAAATAGTCGACTTGCTTTACCATATCTTCCTGAATTTTATGAATGGCGTTTTGAAGAATATCAGGGGAGGTAACAAACATATTTGCCGGATAAATGGTTAAGTTGTCGTAGTCTTCAAGTTTTTTGTTCTTATAGGGGTCGAATGCTTCAATTTCCTCGATTTCATCTCCAAAAAAATGAATTCTAAAAGCATGGTCCGCATAACTTGGAAACACATCTACTACATCACCTTTCACTCTGAAATTTCCATTTCTAAAATCCGCAGTAGTCCTGGAATATAAACTTTGTACAAGTTGATGTAAAAAATTCGTACGTGAAATAACTTGGTCTTTTTGGATGGAAATCACATTTTTTTGGAATTCCACCGGATTTCCTATACCGTAAATACAGGAAACTGAAGCTACTACCAATACATCCCTTCTTCCTGATAACAGGGAGGAGGTTGCGCTTAGCCGTAGCTTTTCAATATCTTCATTGATTGATAAGTCCTTTTCTATATAAGTTCCCGTTGTGGGCAGGTAGGCCTCAGGTTGATAATAGTCGTAATAGGAAACAAAATATTCCACTGCATTATCCGGAAAAAATTGCTTGAACTCCGAATAGAGCTGGGCGGCCAAAGTCTTGTTATGTGCCAAAATCAAAGTAGGTTTCTGCACACTTTGCACCACGTTGGCCACCGTAAATGTTTTGCCAGATCCAGTTACCCCAAGTAGGGTTTGATACCTTTCCCCGGACTCAATTCCTTCTGTCAATTGCCTTATGGCTTGGGGCTGGTCCCCAGTGGGTTTAAATTCCGAAACAACCTTAAATTTCATGGAATAAAATTACAAAGCAGTATGGTATACACCTAGGCTAATCCGATTAATTTAACGAAAGCTTATCTTTTTAATGAAAAGTGACCCTGGACTACCTGGTTATTCCTGTCCCTGGCATTAAACCAATAATCAGATGCCGGCAATTCCTTGCCATTAAAGGTGCCGTCCCACCCTCTGGAGGTCGGGTCTATTTGAACCAGAAATAAGCCATACCGGTTAAAGATGCGTATATAGTCCAACGTAATTTCGCTTGCAAATGGTGGGGGAATAAATTGCCAAAAATCATTTACGCCATCCCCGTTCGGGGTAAAAAATTTGGGAAAACCCTCAAGGGTCAAATCTTGTTCCACCTTTTCCTCAGCTATTCCACATCCATTTTTGTCCCGTACATATACTGTGTGGGATCCAGAAGGAACGTTATCAAAAACATTACTATCTTGGTAAGGTCCGTTAATACTGTTCAGGGCATATTCATAATCGCCAATCCCATTTACTTCCACCGAAATACGAAAACCAGCCACCATTTCCGAAATATTTACATTTGTGATTGTGGCAATTTCGGATGAAACAACACTGAATTCCTTGGTGCTCGAGCATTCTACAACAGAACCGGAAATAATATTATATGCTTCATATCTATATTCACCAGTATCTATGAGGGCCACTTCATCAGTCTCAGAGATTAGCGCTTCGTTACCAAATTGATCTACCCTGTACCACCTGTATCCCTCAGCAGTATCTGTTGAGGTGATCATAAAAGGGGATTCATTTTGACAAAAAGATATTGTATCGGGAAAATCGATTGGCGGATTAAGAGTCACCAAATTGCCATTGGTGTCAAAAAATGGTCCACATCCCAAGATGGTTGAAAAGGATTCTTGACCACACCCAATGGCCTCTCCTGCAGCATTTTGCGGTATAATAGTAATAAAAAAGGTCCTATTGGACTCAAAATTTATCACAAAGGTTGAATTGGTAAAAAAAACGGCATTATTTAAAACATCGTTTATGAACGGGGCAGTTCCAATCGAGACTCTATAACTTATTGCTCCTGGGACATCTGTCCATTCCAATAAGGGGGTCAAGGGAACATTTATAGCCCCATCCGTATAAAGCCCTGTCAAAGTAGCACAGGTAGGTAGCACAGCCAAGAGTCCTGTTGTAAAACTTTCTTCAGTACATGACAGGGCATCACCATTATCATTATAGGGTATAAGACTTACATAAATTTGAGTATTAAACGGAAAATCAACAGGAGGGCTGTACGATAGTACATTTCCAATATCCGTAGTTGGTAGAATATTCCCTAAACCCGCGGCAGTTCCAATAGTTAGTCTATAACCCGTAGCACTTTGAGCGTAACCCCAGGAAAGATTCGAAGCCACATTTATATTTACACTATCATTTATTGGACTTCTTAAACTTGTGCATGAAGGTGCTGTAATCACGTCTTCTGTTCTAAATGATTCGGTAGTACAAGTGATGTTGGGGAGGTCGAAAAAAAATAAGGTAATGGTGACGAATATTTGAGAATTATCCGGTAGTCCTAAAGGAGGGGTGTATGTCGTGGCGCTACCAACTGACTGCTGATTGATAATTTCTGTACCTCCGGGGGTTGTGCCCAAAGAAATGATATAACCGGGGACACCCTCAACACTGGGCCATGATATGGTTGTATTTACGGGTACATTGTTGCTCCCATTTACTGGATTTGATAATACAGGGCAATCTTGCCCATAAGACCACAAACCATGAAATAAGATAAGAAAATATAGCGCTTTTTTTTGCATTTGATAATAATCAAACGATACAATATAATGAAAGTCTAACATTATAATGCAAAATGCCCGTTAAATTACCTCCCATCGTCCAGATTAACTTTTAATCTATAATCTGTAGATGGTAATTGTGAATTATTGTGGGTTTCTTGCCAATATTGACTTTTGAAACAATAAAAGTAAATCCACAATGGAATCTGCAATTATGGCACTAGTTACAATAGTGCTTCATCTCCCTGCTGTGGTCGAAGTTATATGGCCATCATAATTACATCTTATGACCACTGTGCTTACAATATCCCAATTTGATGACTCTACATGACCAAACATAAGCTAAAGAAAAAGAAGGTATATAGAGAGCCAATAGTAAACATTGCACATGGCACTTTTTAAACACCATAGAATTCTACAAATCCCTTTTTCTCAACAAAGCGTAGGACAAATAGATAAATATTACCGTCCAAGACAGGACGATTAGCATTTCATACCAATGGACTTGGTAGTTCAGTGAAATCTCTTCCCCAATCTGATTTGCAACCGATTGTACTGCCCCAAGGCGTGAAAAGGGCTCTTTGATTAAATTCCACATGGAGTTCAAAGGGAAAAAGGCCATTATCCTGTCGGTGTTTTCACCATCCATAACTTGCCAACGTAACATACCTCTTACAAATCCCTCGAAGACTTGCCATAAAATTAAAAATCCCAAAGCAAAGGCAGAACGTTTTACAAGAATTCCCAAAAACAGGCAAAAGGAGAAGAATCCAACCAATTTTAAAAAAAAAGCCAACAGGTATTCCAAATCGGAAAATATGATGGATAGTTCATTATAGTCAGAATAGATCAATCCCAAAATTAGGGATACAACAAATACGAAAATAACAGAAATCAACGCAAAAGAAACAACGGTTAAGAATTTAGATAAAATAAATTCCTTCTTCGAAAGGCCATCGATCAAATTTTGTTTAATGGTCTTGTTACTATATTCATTGGCCATCATGGAAACAATGACGATGGCTAGGAATAGCTTAAAAAATGCAGTAATAAAAGTGTTGAAATGCCAGATATAAGGAAAATTGAAGATACCCTGTTCTGCCAAATGGAATTGTATGGGACCAATATCAAATTTTATAGCAGCTACCAATGCAATAGAGGTTAGGAGCACAAAATAGGAGATAATAAGAATTTTGCTGGCCCTATTGTTCCAAAGTTTTATAAATTCTATTTGTAATAAGCGTATCATAAAAATAGGTGTGTTTGATTTGTCTTCCCCATAATTATTAGGGGTTGTATGGATAATATGTTAGTTGGATTGGTTATTTGTCAAGGTTAGGAATTGTTCTTCCAAACTTTCTTTACGTTTTACCATATGTGATAGTATAATTCCCTTTTCGAATAGGGCTTTGTTCAGTCCTTCCGGTTTCATTTCTTCTTTAAGGAAAGCCGTGACCAGT
>CAXMOE010000026.1:5363-18002 GCA_964194835.1 uncultured Flavobacteriaceae bacterium
TTCCTTCCAGATAGGTGATCAAGTCTTTTTTATTTTCGGTCCGTAGTTCAAAGAATCCGTAGCTTGCAAGCATCCCATCTACCCTGCCAGAGTATAATTTTTCTCCTTTTCGAAGAATTATTACGTGACTACAAACTTTTTCAACCTCGTCCAATAAATGTGACGCCAACAAAATGGTAGTGCCTTTGGCGGCAATATTTTTTATGATCTCACGTATTTGATGAATGCCTTGTGGATCCAATCCATTGGTAGGTTCGTCCAAAATCAGGATTTCAGGATCATTCAGGAGTGCAGAGGCAATTGCCAATCGCTGTTTCATTCCTAAGGAGTACGTTCGAAATTTGCTGTTTTTTCGTTCCAACAAGCCAACCAATTTTAATTTCTCCTCAATCTTATCATCCCCAACGCCCTTTATTTTACAGACCAGCTTTAGGTTTTGTATGGCGGTCATGTACGGGTAAAAATTGGGCCTTTCAATGATGGCGCCAACTTTTTTTAACGCCTGGTGGGTAGAAGCATTGCCATTGAACCAACTAAACTCTCCTTTTGTTGAGTTGACTACATTCAAAACAATTCCCAAAGTAGTGGATTTTCCACTTCCGTTAGGCCCAAGAATACCGTATACATTTCCTTTTTCAATGGTAAATGAAAGGTCTTTTACGGCCGTTAGGTACCCGAATTTTTTAGTAAGATTATTTACGGTCAGTATTGTTTCCAAAACAGGATAGGTTTTTAAATTTTTGTAATTAATGTGAAATAAACATTCAAATATCGTATGTTGTCTTGATTTATTATTGCTTTTACGGCCTTATTGTTTCTTCATAACTTAAGCTATGAGAAAAAATGCGGGTAGTAAAAATAAAAAATGAACTCCATCTTCAGTACAACAAATGGTAATCTATTTAGTATACTTGACGATGAAATCATAATTTTGTTACAATTTAACTGTAAATAAAGAAATGTAAGATTTATGTCGGAGCGATTAATGTCAAAGAAAAAACCTGCGTATCCAATCAGTGAACGATTGGACGCCTACTTGGACCACTACAGTCGTAAAATTGAAATTCCTATTTTTTATGACGATTTATTGCGATTTTCAGGTTCCGTGGTGGTGTATGACAGCAATGATGAGGACACTCTATGGGTACGTGTTTATTTTACCGATTTTGATAGAGAGGAAATAGATTTAAGCCTTAAGAAGGTGTATTCCATATTGCATTCCGATGGTAGTGAACGTATTATTCAGTACTTAAATGTGGATGCTGTGGACTACTGTACCTTTGGAAATTCCAAACCATTTCGGATAAAGATCAGAAATATCCTAAATGATAATTTTACGTATTTCTATGTTAAGAAAACGGATGCTTCAAGGGTCTATGGTCTTGAATTGGAACATATGTTATCGCCTTACAATTTGAACTTCTTGGTATTTAAGGATACGTTGATCGAAGAACACATAGCTGGTATACCAGGGGATGTATTTATTAAAGAAATGCTTCCAAAATGCACTGAGTCCGAAAAAGCACAATTGGCCAAGGAATTTGTAAAATTCAATGAGCGTTGTATGATCAGGCTGCTTGGAGACATGCGCTCGTATAACTATGTCATAGTACCAACCCATGATTTTGATCATGTTGTGTATAAGATAAGAGCTATAGATTTTGACCAACAGTGTTTTGAAGGCAAACTAAAGGTTTACCGGCCCCAATTTTTTAAGGAAAACTTTTTAATGGTGGAATTGGTAAGGGAAAAACTGCAAAAATACTCCGTTGACCAATATAAGATAGAAGAGCGATCCATAGTTGCCAAACGAATTATTAGTTCAGAGGATAGAATAGAGGAATTGGTTGATATATGTAGAGAGGACGATATATCCCTTACAGAGCATATTGAATTGCTAAGAAGCCAAATTTATGATCTCACCTTGGATAAACAATTTAAAGGATGTTCATCTATGGGACAAGTTTTGACTCTTGCCCTGGATTTTGTAAAAAGGAACTATGAAGATGTCAGTATGAAACAGATTATTGAAAACCGGATCAAAATCTAAATTTCATTTTCAATTGAGCATAAACCTTTAAGGATTATCGGCACAACCCATGTTCTATTGGGCATGCCCAATCATTGGGTTAATAACCCATCCCGAATAACTAACTCTTTTGTTCCTTGTTAAAATAGACCAAGTAGTAATACATTTGTCGTTCTTCGTCCCATCCCTTTTCCACAAATTTCTCTGCGGACTCTGGGTTTATGAAATCCATTTTTATTTGAATGTTGGTATCAAGGTTTATTACGTTCTTTATTTTTTTACGTGCTTCAGAAACGGCCTTGTTGGCAATATCAAAATTGGAGATATCCTCGATACTATATTTGGGCCCTTTTTCCACTTTATAGTTCTTAAATTCCGGGATAAATTCTGGGTTCTCCATGACCTCATTCAAAAAGTTGGTTTCCTCAAAGGCATCATTTTTGGCAAAATGATTAACCGCCCTATTCATAAACAATACTTCTTGTTGTTTGTCCTCAGCGGGCAATACTACCTCTTTTGCAAAATTCTGACAGAATTTCAAATAATTTTTGGTGTAAAAATTTTCATCGGCCAGGGCATCCACACCAAGAAAATTTTCTAACCAATACTTGGTGTCATATCGATTACTGTCCACAGAAAGCACTTTATATCCTTCTTCTTCCTCTGTCTTTAAAATAAGGCATCCCTTATCCAATTTGTTAATGTTTATACCCTGTTGTATTACGATATCCAAATTGCTTCCTTTTTCTTCAAGCTGAAGGAAATCATGCTTCAATTCACTTTTAAAAATGCCAATTGCATCAACTTTATTATTATCAAGAAGTACATTGGTCAAATATGCTACGTAGACCTCTCCACTTTTAATGTGTGGATGGTTGGACTGCTCGAATAGATGGGCAGCAATTTTTTTGGAGTTTGCGTGAATACTTGATGGATCTGTAAATATTTCATTAACAATGTTATTGAGCTCATTAAATTCTATATCCACTTCATGGGTAAATCGAAGATAATTCTCTTCTTTTTCCCGAAAGGGTTTAAAGAAATACTCTTTTAATAGACCTGTGGTTTCATCGTTAAGGGCAAATGGCTCGGCTGATAAAAAAATTGGTTCGTTCTTGTTTTTGTTCCCAACCTGGTGTAGGGATATGCTTTCGATTTGGGCAGGATAAAGGTTGATCATTAATTTATTGAGTAAGAATTGTTAAGTAAAAGGTTATAAATGATTAGGTGCAAAAATGTAGGTCAGTTCCAGTTTTCATCAAAATCCAAGTCGTCATAGTTGTCCAAGGTATTATCAAAATCAAACGACGGATCTGCTTCAAATTTTTTTTCTGGAGGGGAATCTGGAACATCCCCGAAGCTGAACAGTATATTGGGATAAGATCCGCTATCCTCTTCTTCAATAATATCGGCCAATTCAACAAAGAACGTCCACATACTCAGAAAATCGTATACATAGAGGAGTTTGGGGGTATTTTCTGTAAGGATATCTTCCAAATAAGTTTCATTCATTAATTTAAGATCAGAGCCGCTTTCATTCAAATCGAACAGGGCAATTTCTTCATCTTGATTCCATTGATCATCACAGGTATAGAAGGAAGCCATCTCATTTCCCATAAAACCAAAAGCCTGGGTAATGACATTATGGAAATCTTCCAAGGAATTGTTGGCCTTAATCTCAACATCCCTAAAGATGTCTTCTTCCGAATCAAGGATTATCCTAATCTTATAAATCATCAACAGCAGTTTAACTATGGCAAAGTTACAAAGTTTTAGGACTTCTTTGCGAATTTAACGCTTCCAAAAATAAATAGAATTGTACGCCAAATAGGAGTGCAGCCAATACTAAGTGGAGGGTTTGGCTACCAAAAGGGAAATCCACATAGTACATGATGATTCCTGTGAGTACTTCCAAAATTATTAGCGCCAACACCCAATTTATTTTGGAATATCCCAATTTCATTTGATAAATTCTGTAGGCCAAATACAGGTTAATAAGTACTACCAAAAAAGAAAATGATCGATGAACATAAAATTGAAATGTAGGGTTTTGAAGCCAAAGATTTTGTGCATTTCCACCGACCAGTTCAATCTGCATATCAACGAATTGACGAACTTGTGTTCCCAACACTACTTGCACCAAGGTAATGCCCAATGCAAAGAGTAAAAGTAAAGCGGTATTTTTATCATAGTTAAATTTTTGGGACTGTGTCCCAGTAATTTTAATAAGGTAAAGTACCATAGCAACAATTACCAAGGCCATCACCATATGGACTGTAATTTTAACGGGTTCCAACATAGAATATACCACCGTGGCACCTAGCCAAGCTTGAAATCCCATTGCAAATACAACGAGCCAGGCAAGTATGGGAACCGTTTTTCTTTTTTTCCAATAACCAAAGGAGGCCAAGGCCAATATCAATGTTGCTAATCCAGCCAAGGCACCAAAAAGTCTATTGATGAATTCTGTCCATGTATGGAAGGTATTAAAAACAGCGTAATCGTGTTTAGCATAGAGCGTCCAATTGCTTTTGTTGTAAGCCTCTTTAGTTTTAAAATTTTGATTGGCGACTTTTAACGATTCATCCACAATGATTACTTGTCCTTTTTTATACTGTTTGCTCGATTGCCATTGTAGTTCAGAAACGTCGGTGGGTGGAATGTAGTATCCAAAACATTTTGGCCAGTCAGGACAGCCCATGCCACTCCCTGTCATTCGCACTACCGCACCTGCAATAATGACCAAATACACCAGTATCAAGGAAACTTTAGCAATTTTAATAAAATGTCTATGCATAGTAATCTATATCGTATATCCCAATATTAATATTCGTTTCGGTATATGGGTTGTAAAATAATCTGGTTATTTATTGTCTTTACTGATAAGCCCCATTTTCTTCGCTTTCACATGCATATACTCCCATGCAGCAGTATATTCGTTGGGAATTTCACCATCCAATATTGCTTCTTTAATTGCTTCTTTGATAATACCGATTTCTTTGGAAGGTTTTAAGTTGAAAGTCTCCATAATTTCCTCTCCGCTAATTGGTGGTTGAAAATTACGAATATGATCACGTTCTTCAACTTCCATAATCTTTTGGCGAACTATTTTAAAATTGTTTTTATACTTCTTCTGTTTTTTGGAATTTTTGGTGGTGATGTCCGCTTCACATAGTGTCATTAAATCATCTACATGATCACCAGCATCAAAAATTAGTCTTCGAACTGCGGAGTCGGTTACATTATTTTGTGAGAGCACAATGGGCCTAGAGCTCATTAGAACCATTTTTTGAACAAACTTCATTTTATCATTCAAAGGCAACCGCAGTCGTTTGAAAAGCTTGTACACCATTTTGGATCCTACAAACTCATGACCATGAAATGTCCACCCAATTATTTTGTCAAATCTTTTGGTTGGTGCTTTGCCTATATCATGCAGTAAGGCTGCCCAACGAAGCCAAAGATTATCGGTATAACCGGCAATGTTGTCAACGACTTCCAATGTATGCCAGAAATTGTCCTTATGACGTTGTCCTTCAACTTCCTCTATTCCCTCCAGCGCTATAAGTTCGGGTAACACATAGTGCAATAACCCAGTCTGATGTAGAAGTGCAAAACCGACTGACGGTTTATTACTGGCCAAAATTTTGTTCAATTCATCAACAATCCGCTCTTGGGAAATAATTTTTATGCGATCGTTATGTAGCGATATGGCCTTAAGAGATTCTGGATATATGGTAAAATTCAATTGCGTGGCAAATCGTATTGCACGCATCATCCGTAAAGGATCATCTGAATATGTAATTCCGGGTTCCAAAGGAGTTCTTAACAATTTTTTCTCCAAATCCCCAATCCCATCAAAGGGATCCAAAAGAGTCCCATAATTGTTTTCATTTAGTGATAGGGCAAGGGCATTTATCGTGAAATCCCTTCTTTTTTGGTCATCTTCCAAGCTGCCGTCCTCAACTACGGGTTTTCGACTATCACGATGATAACTTTCCTTTCTGGCCCCAACAAATTCAAGTTCTATGCCATTATATTTTATCATGGCCGTGCCGAAATTTTTAAATATTGAAACTTCCGGTCTACCGGGCAAAGCCTTCGATACTTTTTTAGCCAGCTCAATACCACTGCCAATAGCAACTATATCTATGTCTTTTGGCGTTCCTCTTAAAAGTAAAAAGTCCCTTACAAATCCCCCAATTACATAGCACTCTACCGAAAGTTCTTTGGCAGATTGTGCAATGATTGAAAATATTGGATCTCGAAGAGCTTCTTCGTGGCGTTGTTGCATAATTTTATTCACGGATCACTTTAACGGTTCCATCATTACCAAGTTTGATAATGGAGGAGGGTGTGCCCCCTTTTGTTTCGTGCTCCAAATTTACTATATAGTCTACTCCTTTTAAAATCTCTTTACTAATTTCTTTAAAATTTTTTGGAGCCGGCTTCCCACCGATATTGGCTGAAGTAGATACGATAGGTTTTTTGAATTTATTTATTAAATACTCACAGAACTTGTGTTTTGCAACACGGATGCCAAGGGTATTGTCGTCTGCAATTAGGTTCTTAGCTACCCCTTTTGGGTTATCATAGATAATAGTGGTAGGTTTTGCTTCCAGATCTATGATATCGTAAGCGAGATCGGGTACTTGCTCTACATGTTTTTCCAACATATAATCATTGGCCACCAAGCATATCATTGTTTTGGTATTCGGACGAGCTTTTAGTGTGTATATTTTGTTGACAGCATCCTCATTGGTGGCATCACAACCGATGCCCCATACGGTATCTGTTGGATACAGTATAAGGCCTCCTTTGGTAAGAACATCAATACAGTGATTGATTTCCCTCATAAAGTCTTCCTTAGTATCCCGGTCAGATTGCATTTCTTAGACGTTTTAGTTCCTTGTATCTGGAATATACCCCTAGGGCATTCAAATAACAAATTGTAATTCCTTTTTTTCCGTCTAAAATGCCAAGTCTTAAAATGTAATGATTCAAAAATTTGTAAGCTGGCCGAAAAATAAAGTGGTACAAATTGGGACTATAGTCTTTTTTAAGTTCCTCAATGGCTTTCATCTGCCCATACTTAATCATTTTGCCTTTATAATCCTCATAGTCCTTGTACGAATAGTGTATTAACTTATGCTTTAAAACATCCGATTTACCCTGTACTACAAGGGTTTCGTGTACAATCCTATCTTCGGTAAAATGTGCCTTACTTTTTCTAAAGAGCCTGTAGTTTTTATCCTTTTGCCAACCACTAAAACGTAATATTTTTTCCTTGAACATAAAGGTTCTATAAAAATAATAGGCCACCCCTTTTATCTGGTCATTATTTACCGTATTTAAAATTTCATTTCTTAGAGCATCGGTCAGTCGTTCATCCGCATCCAGGAACAGCACCCAATCATGGGAGGCCTGTTGCAAAGCAAAGGACTTTTGATCTGTGTAGTTTTTAAATGGTCTTTGAATAAGTTTTACATGTGGATGTTCCTTTATTTTTTCAATGGTGCCATCTGTGCTAAAAGAATCGACCACAATAATTTCATCGGTAAATTTAATGTTTTCCAGAACTGCATGGATGTGTTTAATTTCATTGTACGTGATGAGTAATGCAGAAATCTTACTTTTTTGGTGACCGTTAAATAGTTGGGATATAGGCTTGCCAAAAATGGAGTGTATCTTAAATTTTCTGGCTACAGACAATTTCCTATATTTCGGAACTCCTTTTTCGGCAATATAATTTTTAACGGCTTGTACCATTCTAAAGGCCGATTTTCCATCTTTATACGGATGGAACTGCATGTTGATATAAGCCCTTTCTGGTGCATAAAGGTCATTTTTAAGATTATCGAGTACTTTCTCGGTAAGTGCTGTGTGATCGGTGGCATTATCCCACAGTACATTATCAGCAATATTTTTATAGGAAATTACAGGTTTCCCTAAAAGGATAAATTCATAGATCACTGATGAGGTATCGCTGATTAAAATGTCCGCCTGCAGTAAAAATTTAATAATATTCTTGTCTTTTTTAAATAGAATATTTGGCACCTTTTCTGCCAGCTCTATGTAAGCTTGGATCCATTTTTCATACATGAGGTCATGGAATTTTACAAAAATCAGATAACCCGTAGTTTGTGCCAACTCCTTAATTTCACTGAGCAAATATGGGGCAGATGTTAAGCTGGGGGAGAAGGTAGGTGCATAAAGCACAATTTTGTCGGTACAATATTTTTCTAAAAGAGCCTTTTTTTCTTCCTGGTAATTGGATTTGTCCGTACTATACACATCTAACTTGGGCCAACCTGTTTCGATGACATTAAAATCTTGGTGCTTTTCTCGTAATTCGTTAAACTTTTTTGTGAAATAAGGTCCTTGGGTGAGATAAAGATCAAAATAATGACGTATTCTAAAATGCCCTTTTTTTTCACCTGCCAATCCATGGAATATCTGAACTTTTAACCCTCTTAGATAATAAGGGACTTCGTTCCCCGGGACAAATATTGCATCACTTTTAAAAAGCTGTAAGTCTAGAATACTTGTTGTATGTTCCTGGTCACTATACGGAAATGTCTCTAATAATTTACTGGTAATATACCAAAGGTATTGAAGCTTTTCTTTCTCCAGAACATCCCTAATGGGTGCAAGAATACCAAAGGCATATGCATTCTGACAGAATAAAATAACCTTCATTATCGGAATAGATTGTTTGCATTCTCTAAATCTTCCTTAAAATCAACCTCCATGCAGTCGTATTCTGAGATATCTACAGCACTTAGCTGTAATCCGTCCTTTGCAATGGCCAGTTCCAACCCTCTTTCAAAATAATCATTATTATCACATTCCTCCAACCGCTCTATCAAAATCTTTATGTCCTTTGAAGAACTAAAGTTGATGCCAACAGCCTCCCCAAGACCGTTTTCTACAGATTTTGAAAGCTTGTCAATATAACCATCCTTTAAGGTGTACTTTACTTCCTCTTCGGCAACTTTACTTGTGTTCACCGCTATGAACGACTGTTTTTGCTTCATATAGGGGTTTAAAATGTTGAGTAGTTTTGCGTCAAAGACAACATCTCCGTTTAACCATAGGACCGATTTATCCTTATTCTTTTTTAGTGCCTGTAGAAGACTTTTTGAGGTGTTGGTGCGATCAAAGAAAGGATTATAGATATAGGTGACCTCTGGAAAACGTTCCATGATCAAGTTTTTTTTAAAACCTACAACAATACTTATATCATCGATATTATAGTGCTCGATAAGATTATCTATCTGCATTCCCATAATACTTTTACCATTGTTCAATGGTGTTAAAGGTTTAGGAAATGGATTTCCCAATCTGGAGCCAATTCCGGCGGCTAGGATAACGATTTTCATAAGAGGCTGTTGTATAAGGCTGGTTTATAGTTAATTATATTCTTTGTTTTTAACTACACGTTTTATTGTATCGCTTTGTTCTTGGCAAATTTACTGGTTTTATTTATAATTTAAGCGGTAAAAGGGAATTGTAAAAGTTTCAATACCCAATACATATGTATGGTTGAATTTTGATTTTGTAGTTTTGCCAACAACTTATCAAAAGAATATGGTTGATTTAGATTTAAGTAAACTAAAAGCGAAGTTTATAAATTGGGGTATTTCGAGAATGTCACCTAGGGAAATAATATTGGTATCTACCACTATGGACAATGAAGCGGAAATACCAAAGATCATCGAATATCTGTATACCCATGTTCCTGGAAAAAAATGGACTATTGATATTGATGGTTTTAAAATTATCGCCAGACCTAATGACAGAGCAAAGTATAATAGAATGTATACTTCTGGCTGTTTTGATATATTTCATTATGGACATTTGAATATTTTGATAAAATCAAAAGAGCTTTGTGATTACTTGATCGTGGGTGTTTCTACCGATGAATTGATTGAGAGTGAAAAAGGTAAAAAACCAGTCATACCTTTTCACGAAAGAATCAAAGTTGTTCAATCCATAGGTCTTGTGGATGAGGTAATTCCGCAGGTAGATAAGGACAAACAGAAGATTGTTGACACCTATAAAATTGATGCCATTTCGGTAGGTGATGATTGGCGTGGAAGATATCCTGAAGTAAGCTGTGCTATGGAATATTTTCCTTATACCGCAAACGTAAGTAGTACCATTTTAAAGGATGCCCTTAAATTAACTTCACAAAAATCCTAGTTCAAGGCCTTATCATCTTTAGATGTATCCCAATCCTTTACCGGGGTTTGCCAATCGCCATATCGGTAGGTTAGATATTCATCCGTTAATTCTGGAATAGCATATGTAATGCCTTTAAAATCAAGAGTTTTGAAGGTATCATAGTACTTTGAGGGAACGTTTTTTACCTTATTAGCAATTTCCCAATAGGTCTTTTCATTTTTGGTATACTTAATGAATATATCAAGACAAACATTTCCTTTGACCAAACCAAAAAAACGCTTTGTGCGTATTTTTATCATTCTTAAATTCCCTTTGGTAAAGAAATCCGAGTCCAATGAAAATGTTCGAGTTCTTATCCTGAAACCATTTTTTTTCAAAGTTTGTTGTAGCTTATCCAATTTGCCAATTTCGCTTTCATGAATAGAGATATCCAAATCATTGTCCCAAGGTAATAATCTTCCTTCACGACGAAGCCCTAAAAGGGTGCCACCTTCTAGCCAATAGTTCACATTGCAAGATTCGAATATGGTAATAACATCGGATAATAGTTTTTCCGCTTGCACTAAATTTTTGCCTTCGAGGGTAATGTCGTATGCCATTTTCGGTGATGGTTCAGATTAAATTTATTGCTTTAAACGGAAAGCATACAAACCTACCAATTTAATGGTTACAAAAAAATAAACAGGATAAAGACCGAAAATTTAAAGAGACATTAAAAAGGGAACAAATATTAAGGCATAGTTTTGAATACTGTTGACCATTGTTCTTCTCTTTCCATTCTTTGTAGTTCGCGATAGCGCTCAATATCGCACAAGGCATCCAGATGACAGATTACGATTCCTTTCTTTCCATCAAGAAAACCAAGCCTAATGACATAGCTGTTGAAAAACTTCCATAGAGGTTTAATAACAAGTAAAGCATAACTGAACTTTTTGTTTTTATTGAAGGCTTCTTTAGCTTTTAGCCTACCATAAAGCAGCATTTTACTTTTATAGACTTCATAATCCTTATAGCAAAAATGTATGAGTTTGTTTTTTAAGATTCCTGATGTACCTTCAATATCCAAAGTTTCGTGTACAATTCGCTTATTAGAAAAATTGACTTTACTTTTTCTGAACAACCTATAATTTTTATCAGTCTGCCATCCACTAAAATAAAGACGTTCTTTTTGGAACATGAATTTTCTAAAGAACCAATAAGCTACATGCTTTTTGTCTCCGTTAATTGTGGAAACAATTTCTTGCTTAAGCTCTACTGGGACCACTTCATCAGCATCTAAGAATAGTATCCAATCGTTTGAAGCTTGTTTTAAGGTGAACGATTTTTGTGTTGTAAAGTTTTTAAATGGATTTTGGATTACCCTGACCTTAGGATGGTTCAAAAGATATTCATAAGTGCCATCTGTACTATATGAATCAACCACGATTATTTCATCTGCGAATGATACAGATTCAATACATTTCTCAATATATCCTATTTCATTGTAGGTGATTATTAGGGCGGATATTTTTTCTTTTGCTTTGGGCATAATCCTTATTTAATTGGTTGGTTAAACCAATCGTGTTTGTATTTAACAGAAAAAAAAACAAAAAATTATGTTTTTAGTATAAAATTCTTACAAATGAAATTTGTAAGAATTTTGATAATAAATTTTAAAAATGTTGCAATAGTTAATTACAGTTTGCTTTGGCTATATAGAGAAAACAACTGAAATACCATTTACCCTACCATAATGGTTGGGTAAATGATGCATTCGCGAAGACGTTATTTTATGGGAATTCTAATTATACAGCTACATCATATTCACGTAGTGCATCATTTAAAGAAGTTTTTTTGTTGGTACTTTCTTTTCTTGTACCAATGATCAAGGCACACGGTACTTGGTAATCACCAGCAGGGAATGTTTTTGTGTAACTACCTGGTATAACAACCGATCTGGCAGGGACCAGACCTTTTCTTTCTACCGGGGTTTCACCGGTAACATCAATTATTTTTGTAGAAGCTGTTAGAACAACATTAGCGCCCAAGACGGCTTCTTTTTCCACTCGAACACCTTCTACGACAATACAACGAGAACCAATAAATGCATTGTCCTCAATGATTACCGGTGCCGCTTGTAGGGGTTCCAATACTCCTCCAATACCAACTCCACCACTTAAATGTACGTTTTTACCAATTTGGGCGCAGCTCCCAACAGTGGCCCAAGTATCGACCATGGTGCCTTTATCTACGTATGCCCCAATGTTTACATAGCTGGGCATTAATATAGTACCTGCTGAAATATAGGCGCCATACCTAGCAACTGCATGGGGTACAACTCGGATTCCTTTTTCCTTATATCCTTTTTTAAGTGGTATTTTATCGTGATACTCAAAAATTCCAGCCTCTAGGGTTTCCATTTTCTGGATGGGAAAATACAGTAC
>CAXMOE010000026.1:18051-19779 GCA_964194835.1 uncultured Flavobacteriaceae bacterium
TCGTTGATCTGCCAACCATTTGAGGAAGGTTCGGCACATCGAAGTTTTCCCTCATCAAGTAGGCTAACCACCTTGCGTATGGCATTTTGGGTGTCGCTTTCTTTCAAAAGTTCCCGGTTATCCCAAGCATTTTCTATGGTCTTTCTTAGTTCAGTCATACTCCTAATACATTTTCGCAAAGATAGTGGGTAGTCGTTAATAAACCCTTCAATTTTATACTTATAACAAATTATGGTTATTTTTGCCAAAAAAATAGGTTTGGCAAGAATTGTTGCTCTGGATTATGGAAAAGTACGTACGGGTATCGCTGTGACCGATGAGTTACAAATGATAGCTTCGGGACTCACTACCGTAGGAACAAATGAGCTTTTGGATTTTTTGATTAAATATGCAAAAGAAGAGTCAATTGAACAATTTGTTGTGGGTGAGCCCAAACAAATGGACAATACGCCTTCGGAATCAGAAGCTTTAATAAAGCCATTTTTAATAAAGTTGATAAAAGCTTTTCCAGAAGTCCCTATAATGCGTCAAGACGAGCGGTTTACATCTAAGATGGCATTCCAAACGATGATAGATAGTGGTTTAAAGAAAAAGCAACGTAGGAATAAAGCCCTAGTCGACGAAATCAGCGCAACCCTAATTTTACAGGCATACCTAAATAGAAAATAAGTAAGATGATATTACCAATTGTAGCCTATGGCGATCCCGTTTTGAGAAAGTTGGGGAAAGATATAGATAAAGACCATCCTGGTTTGGCCGATTTGGTGGCAAATATGTGGGAGACCATGTACCACGCCAATGGAGTTGGTTTGGCAGCTCCACAAATTGGAAAACCCATTCGTATGTTTTTGGTTGATACCACTCCTTTTGCCGATGATGAAGAATTGTCTGAGAAAGAACAAAAGGCACTTAATGGTTTTAAAAAAGTATTCATTAATTCACATATGGTGGAGGAGACCGGAGAAGAATGGATGTTTAATGAGGGATGTTTGAGCATTCCTGATATTAGGGAAGACGTTTCTCGAAAAGAAACGATAACAATTAATTATGTGGACGAGAATTTTAAGGCCCATTCGGAAACATACGATGGTCTCTTGGCTCGAGTAATCCAACACGAGTATGATCATATTGAAGGTGTTTTGTTTACGGACAAACTTTCCTCCCTGAAAAAACGTTTACTCAAGGGTAGACTTGTCAATATTTCGAAAGGGAAAATTAAAGTAGATTATAGGATGCGTTTTCCTGAACTTAAAAGAGGACGTTAACCGTATTGCTTATTTATTTAACTAAAAGTGCAATCTTTGCCAAAGAAACATAAATCAAGAAATGAGTTTAGATAAAATATTATCCATTGGAGGGAAACCGGGACTTTTTAAATTAAAGACCCAGACACGAACAGGTTTTGTTGCTAAATCTCTTATCGATGGTAAAAAAATATCAGTCAGTTTTAATAATAATGTTAGCGTTCTTTCTGAAATAGCCATTTATACATTGGAAGAGGAGATACCGTTAAGGGAGGTCTTCCAAAAAATCAATGTAAAAGAAAATGGCGGATTAACCTCCGTTGGTCATAAGGAAGATAAACTTAAATTGGAAGAATATTTCTTTGAGGTACTTCCCAATTATGATGAGGATCGGGTATATGCCAGTGATATTAAGAAAATAATACAATGGTACAACCTTCTACACGGTCAAGGTATTATTGATTTTTCCAAAAAAGACGAACCA
>CAXMOE010000026.1:19789-20132 GCA_964194835.1 uncultured Flavobacteriaceae bacterium
CCTTCAATATTGAAGGCTTTTTATTTATGAAGTTTCAAAATACACTGGGTTAATCTTTATCAATAGTCTTGTAGGTATATTTGCTTTTCTTCCAGTCTATAAGTTTCGAGTGATAGAACTTCACATCCATTCGATCTAAAAATGGAGCTTGGTTGGCCAATCGAACCTTGTAATCTTCCCAATCCCTATTTTCTTCGGTGGTCCATCCCAATTCAGCATAGCCAATGGCTCTGGGAAATGCCAAATACTCCAATTCGTCAATATTACCAATGGTTTCGGACCAAAGAGGGGCTTCAATACCCAAAATATTGTCAAAATTAATGCCTTTTGAATAACTTTCGGG
>CAXMOE010000026.1:20142-22145 GCA_964194835.1 uncultured Flavobacteriaceae bacterium
CAAACATAAGCAGTGTCCACTGGAATATATGCCGCCCAATGCAAGCCATGTTTGGAGAGTGTATCGTACTGCATATCCAAATAAGCTTTTTTAGCAGGAGACAGAATAACTTTCATTCCTTTTTTAGCTGCAATTCGAGCGTTTTCCTCATTTTCCCAAAATTGTGCTATGGCATTCGAATCTACGTCGGCAATTGCCACTTCATCCCAACCAATCATTCGTTTTCCGTGTTTTTGTACAATTTTTTCAACCTTGTTGACGAAATGTATATAATCTTTTTTCTTGGTCACATGGCTTTCGTCCCCTCCAATATGAAAATAGGGTCCAGGGGTAATGGCGGAAATTTCCCGGACCACATCATCAATAAATGCGTAGACCGTATCCTTTCTTGTGTCGAATGTGCTGAAACCTACTTTTGTGCCTGTATATAGCTTAGGGGTTTTGCCATTGCCGTTTAAGAAAGGATAGGAGACCGATGCTGCATTTGTGTGTCCTGGCATGTCAACTTCCGGGATAATGGTGATGTAGTGTTCTAAGGCATAGTTCACGATATCCTTGTATTCTTCTTGGGTGTAAAATCCACCTGATTCCCCACCAACTTCTGTACTTCCACCAATTTCGGTGAGTTTGGGCCAGGATTTAATTTCAATTCGCCACCCTTGATCATCTGTGAGATGTAAATGTAGCACGTTGTACTTATAATAAGCAAGTAGATCTATATACTTCTTTACATCTTCAACACTAAAGAAATGTCTGGCGACATCCAACATGGAACCACGGAATTCCAAGTTGGGACTGTCAATTATTTTTCCTGTTGGAATCAACCACATATTATGTTCGGCAAGAGTGTCATTACTAGTTTCTGGGATAATCTGGCGCAAGGTCTGGATGCCTCTAAAAGCGCCTTCCGAGGTGTTTGCATTGATGATTATGGAATCTTTTTTGATGTATAATTCATAAGCCTCGTTATTGGCCAATTCCGTACTATCAGATTGGTTGATGTAAATAACCCTTTCAATAATTCCTGTCTCCATATCATTTACCGGAAGGGTCAAATTGGTTTTGGATTTAATTTTTTCGGACAGAAATAGCCCAACTTTTTCAAAATCAGCGGCCGTCTGTGAAGTATAAATAGCAGTATATTGGTCCAAGGCAAAGGCACTATTGGTAGGAATTGTTTTTAAGGGCTTTGGAATCATATTTTCCTTGGCCAAATCGGTTGGGGGAAAGTTTAATTCTATCTTTTTTCCCTGGCAAGCAATTAGTCCTAAAATCCCCATAACCACAATGATTGTCTTTACTGAAATTGATGTTCGCATGTAACGTATTTATTTAATGTAATTTTTTAAAATAGTGTACCAAAGCTGATATCCCTTGGAATTCATATGCAATCCGTCTTCCACAAAAAGATCATGCTTTATTTTTCCTTTTTCCAACATGATATCCCAAACATTGGCATAGGCCAAAGAGGTGTCTTTTTCGGTTAGCCTTTGCAGTTTGCGGTTAAAACGTTTGTATTTTCCTCGTATATTCCATCTTGCTATACTTGGCTTGACTGAGATCAATACAATTTGTGTCTCCTTGTTACTTTTTTTAATTTCCTGTATTATTTTCTTGGAATCATCTATAGCTTCCTTTGGTTTTTTACCACGAAAAATATCATTGTCCCCCTCATATATAAATACCTTCCTAGGGTTAAATCTTAATACGAGTTCGTCCAAATAGAATAATAAATCCGAGGTCTCCGAACCCCCGAAACCTGAGTTTACAATTTGATATTCGGGAAACATGGTTTCCAAGTTTTTCCATAAACGAATGCTGGAACTTCCTGTAAAAACAAGGGATTCCTCAGAAATATTAAATAGGGTGTCATATTTTTGTTGTATTTCCGCTACTTCCTCAACATATTCCATCGGGCCTTGGGAACTGACAACAGTGGCAAAAAACATAAATGTCAAAATAAAATATCTCACAATTCAATATTTTGAAGCCCGAAGTTACTT
>CAXMOE010000027.1:0-22018 GCA_964194835.1 uncultured Flavobacteriaceae bacterium
GCCGACCAAGAATTTGAGGTAAGGTCTCACAAGAATTTTGATGTAAAATTATCCGATCATTTTCCTATAATGGCGTCCTTTGTTTCCAAAAGTAATAGGTAACAGTCCGTTGAATCTGCTAAAATATGTATCAGTAAGGCAAGACCAATAATTCTAGTTTTCTTAAATAAAAATAGGGATATATACACAGCAATTGCCCAATAAGTATGCAGTGGATGAAAATTGATGCTACACCGATTAGCGTCAAAAATTGGGTTAATGAGCAAATGGTCGGCATCTATTACGATACCAAGTAATAAAATTGAGATTACCTTAAACTTATGCTCCTTAAAGAAGAACAGTCCAACCGCAATTGGAACCAAAAAATGGATTCCGTAATGAATACAAAACCTAAGCATTAAGAAAGTCCAAATTCTGATTGTTTAAATATTCCAATGCATTCGGGCCCTCATTGAACATCAGGTCCAAAACGCTTACATTTCCTATAAATCCATTTCTATCCGTAAACACTTGCATGTATTTTTCTTGTTGCATAGGAGCGTTTGTTTTGGCACTTATTAAGAATCGGGCGTCATAAATGGCCGTTGGAATTTCTTCATAAATTTTCGTTTTTTCTATTGGCATATTGGTCTGAAGGCAATCACAGATGGTTTCTATAGCCATTAGATTAAAATCCAATAAAAAATCAAATTCCGTTGTGTAGAGTGGTGCAATCTCATCCTCATAGAATTCAAAAAATGGAGAAGTCCGATAGGCTGTTTGTAAACTACGCCAGTGTTGTCTTTGCCAATGGTATAAGTTATCCAACTTAACATCCTTATATTTTTGCCTGCCCAAATTGCCTCCCACATGTTGAATAGGTATATTCAACATTTGCTTTCCTTGGTCGGTACAAATATAACATCTGTTTCTGTAGGTTTGCTTTTGGTAGTTGTCCTCCATTTCCCAGAGAATATCATGTTGAACCATTGTGGCGAAACTGGCAATATTCAATAAATAACCTGGATGGAGCAGTAGTTTCATGCCATTATCGTATCAATCCCTGGAATCAATCATTTTTCTTCCTCTTTCTTTTCCTAAAATAATCAAAGGCAAACCAACTGGCCAATAAAACAAGGAAATGTCGAAAATAAGACCTGGGTTCCCCATCACCTCCTATGGTAGTGAAAATTCTATCCCATCTAATCTTCCAATTAGTTATGCCATCATTAATACCATCTATGCTCATCCAAATAAAGACTGGTTTTCCCACTATATGGTTTGCAGGCACATAACCCCAAAATCGACTATCCTCAGACCGGTGTCGATTATCCCCCATCATCCAGTAGTAATCTTGTTTAAAAGTATACGATTCGGTTACTTCACCATTAATGCTGATTTGATTGCCAGTAACACCAATAGTGTTTCCTTCATACTCTTTGATAATTTTTTTGTACATGGGAAGCACCCCAAGGTTTAAGGGGACAGTGTTTCCTTCTTGTGGAATATAAATGGGCCCAAAATTGTCGATATTCCATTGATAATCTACTTGTTGTGGAAATATATTATGTCCTAACTCTCCTTTTGGGGACAATTGCATAATTACCGAATCAATAGAATTGTTGTTCTCAAGTTTATTGGCAATTTCTTCGGTAACTGTAACTGTCCGTTGCCTACCGGTTTCTTCCTTTAAGGATAGATTGTTCTTTCTTATGATACTTGACGGTATCCCTGAGTGTTTGGTATACAGTTCCATTTTCCCATCGGGGGTGTTTCCTCCTCCCACAAGGTGACCGCTAAGGGCATTCAATTGGCTTTGATTCAATGGAGCTGAGATGTATTTCCTGTTAAAATCAGTAGCTCCTACTTCAAATAATAATTTCGAGGAAACCCCATTTTTAGCATGAATCATATAGGTATACTGTGGCTTGGCCCTATCGGGCAATACCGTTCTCTTTCCGTTGACATGTACATATCCGTCAACAATGGATATAGAATCGCCAGGAATTCCGACACAACGTTTTACGTAGTTCGATTTTTTATCGATAGGTTTTCTAACGCCTTTTTCTTTTTTGAAAAACTGGCGTACTGTATCAGCTGGCCAGCTGAACACAACAATTTCATTTCTTTTGATTTTTTGAAATCCAGGTAACCTATAATAGGGGAGTTGGGGTTTGTTTAAATAGGAACGTATTCCCAATCCAGGAATCGTATCGTGTACCATGGGCGCTGCAACTGTGGTCATAGGTACCCTTGCTCCAAAATGGAATTTACTAACAAATAAAAAATCTCCAATAAGCAGTGTTTTTTCCAAAGACCCTGTTGGGATTACATATGGCTGTATAAAATACGTATGTACCAAGGTGGCTGCAACCACAGCAAAAACAATAGAACTTACCCATTCTCCCAAGGCTGTTTTCGAGTGTAAACTCCTTTCATCAAGATATTTCACGTCCAAGGCATAGTTTACATAAAAAATGTAAAAACCTAGGCTAAGTACCACCAGCCAAGTGTCCAGTTGACTGTTTTTCCCAAAGCTACGAATGGTTTCAACCCAAATAACTGGAAACATCAATAAATTGATAATGGGGATGAACAATAAAAAGACCCACCATTTGGGTCTTTTGATGATTTGCATCAATACAATGGCATTATATATAGGTATAGCTGCTTCCCAAGATTTTCTACCCGCTTTTACATACAATTTCCAAGTTCCCAAGAAATGGATTCCCTGAATGATAATGATAAAAAGTATCCACTGTGTACTGTTCATATATTATATTTATTGTTTAGTCCTTTTGTTATGTTTGGTGTTACATTTCTTAACTAAGGTTTAACACATCTTTCATAGAAAAAACCCCTACTCTTCCAATAATCCACTCAGCAGCCACCACTGCGCCCAAAGCAAAGCCTTCTCGATTATGGGCAGTATGTCTTATTTCTATACCATCTACCTTACTGGTATAAGAGATGGTATGAGTACCTGGAACATCATTCTCACGTATGGCCGTTATTGGAATTTCATCGTTTGCAACATTTTCCATTTCTTCCAATTTCCAGTTGCTATAATCTGTAATTTTAATGATGTCTTCGGCCAAACTAATAGCTGTACCACTGGGAGCGTCTAATTTTTGAGTGTGATGTATTTCTTCCATGGAAATAGTGTACTGCTTCAGATTTTTCATCATTTTGGCCAAATAGTCATTCAATTCAAAAAAAACATTTACTCCCAAACTATAATTTGATGCATAGATCATGGCGCCCTTTTTGTTCTCACAAAGTGTAACAGCCTTTTCGTAATTCTGCAACCAGCCAGTGGTCCCAGAAATTATTGGAATGTTATGTTCCAAACAATTTTTAATATTTTCAAAAGCTGAATCTGGAGTGCTAAAGTCTATTGCAACGTCAATGTTCGAATAATCAATTGTTACAGTATCAATATCAATTCTTGCTACAATGTTATGATTTCGATTTTGGGCGGTTTGCTCAATCATTTTCCCCATTTTCCCGTATCCAAACAAGGCAATGTTCATATGTTAAAACTTAATGGTTAGTGCCATTCCGTAATTTGGATTGGCTGTTATGGGATTCATGTTCAAATAGGGCTTAAAATCTATGTCCAAACTCAAATCATCATCAATATTAAACTGTTTTAAGTGAGCGTCCACATTGGCATCTACAATGTTCAGGGCGTAGAGGACTACCGTTATTAAAAGGGCAAAATCCCTATCACGTTGATAACGTTCTTGTGCATCTTGTAAGGCTTCATCGGATAAATCCGGATTTCCCGGTTCTATACCACTGCTATTAAGATCATAAAATTCATCATCAATAAAACCTGCCTTTCTTCTTTTAAAGGCTATTCTTACCCTGTCATATAAATCATCATTGTAGACATAGGAATAAACACCTGTTCCAATAGCCGCGTAAACTAGGGGTACTTTCCAATATCGTTTGTTGTAAACTTGTCCCAGACCTGGAAGGATAGCAGAATAAAATGCTGCTTTACTGGGGGCTAAGGGATTAATTTTCTTTCTTTTGCCAAACGTGGCATCCTCAATGACAACACCTTTCCCTTGAAGGTCGGTTTGGATGGAATCCATTTTTTGAGTATCGTTTTCTTCTTCTTGCGCCAAACCCACTCCTGCAAAAAGACCAAAAACCAATAAGAAACCTAGGTTTTTATTCACCCGTAATCAATTTTTTTAATCGCTGGAATTCTTCTTTGGAATGAAAGGGAATGGTTATTTTTCCTTTGCCCTTATTGGAAGATTTTATATCTATCTGCGCGGATAAATATTCTTTAAACGCACTTTTGCCATGGTCAATGAAATCAGGAACATCAACAACTTTTTTTGACGGAGTACCATTACCATTTTTAGATTCTTGATAAGCTCTTACCGCTTTTTCGGTATCCCGTACGGATAAATTTTCTCCCACAACCTTTTCATACAGAGCAATTTGATCTTCCCTTTTCTCAATGTTCACCAATGCCCTGCCATGGCCCATACTTGTAAATCCGTCCCTTATTCCTGTCTGGATAATAGGATCCAAACGCAACAGGCGTAGATAGTTGGTTATAGTGGAACGCTTTTTACCCACTCTATCGCTCAATTTTTCCTGTGTCAACTGAATTTCATCGATCAACCTTTGGTAGGACAGAGCAATTTCAATGGGGTCCAAGTCCTGACGTTGGATGTTTTCCACCAATGCCATCTCTAAAGATTCTTGATCGTTTGCAATCCTTATGTATGAAGGAACAGTTTCCAATCCAATCATTTTGGAAGCTCTAAATCTCCTTTCTCCCGATACCAACTGATATTTATCGAAATCAAGTTTTCGAACGGTAATGGGCTGTATGACTCCCAATTCCTTTATTGATGATGCAAGTTCCTGAAGGGCTTCATCATTAAAATTGGAACGGGGTTGAAAGGGGTTAACCTCAATTGAATCAATATCAAGTTCAACAATATTACCTACAACTTTATCTGCGTTCTTGTCCGTTACTGACTGTATATCATTGTCCGGGTCCTTTAACAACGCCGATAGTCCCCTTCCCAAAGCCTGCTTTTTTGTTGCTTTAGCCATTATACCTTCTCCTTATTTTTTTGCAAAACTTCATTGGCCAAATTCAGGTAATTTGCCGCTCCCTTACTACTGGCATCGTATTTTATAATGCTTTCCCCATAGCTTGGTGCTTCGCTCAACCTAACATTTCGTTGAATGATGGTGTCAAAAACCATATCACTAAAATGCTTTTTCACCTCTTCCACCACTTGGTTGGAAAGTCTTAATCTGGAATCGAACATGGTCAATAACAAGCCTTCTATATCCAAATCTGGATTGTGTATCTTTTGCACACTTTTAATGGTATTCAACAATTTACCAAGGCCTTCCAAGGCAAAGTATTCACATTGTATCGGGATCATAACGGAATCTGCAGCGGTTAAAGCATTCAATGTCAGTAATCCCAATGAAGGGGCACAATCGATAAGGATATAATCATATACATTCCTAAGATCCCCTATTGCTTTCTTCATCTTATATTCCCGATCATCCTTGTCCACCAATTCTATTTCAATGGCCACTAGATCTATATGTGAAGGAATTAAGTCAACGTTTGGGGATGTAGTGGAAACAATAGTTTCCAATGCAGTATTGGAATGCTCCAGTAATTCATAAGTGCCCATTGTAACTTTGTCGACATCTATTCCCAGTCCTGAGGTCGCATTGGCTTGGGGGTCTGCATCGATCAACAGCACTTTTTTTTCCAGGACACCAAGCGAGGCAGCCAGGTTAACTGTGGTGGTTGTTTTACCTACTCCACCTTTTTGATTTGCTATAGCAATAATCTTGCCCATCATCATAGTAAGTTTGGGGTTAAAAATACGATTATTTACCTTGCTAAAAAATGTAATTTGTTAACACAAAGTGAATAACTGGGGCAACTTAGGTTAAAGTCAGTTAAAGTTATGGAGATTACGGGCTTAGAAGTAATACACTAACTCGCTCAGTCAATCAAAATATCTAAAATTTGAATGGCCGCCTCACTTATTTTTGTTCCAGGACCAAAAATGGCAGCCGTACCGGCATCAAACAGATACTGATAGTCTTGTTTGGGGACAACCCCACCCACGATAACCATGATGTCATTACGGCCATATGATTTGAGTTCTTCCAATACTTGGGGAACCAAGGTTTTATGTCCACCTGCCAACGAAGACACCCCTAGAATATGAACATCATTTTCCACGGCTTGTTTTGCAGCTTCAGAAGGGGTTTGAAAAAGAGGGCCAATATCTACGTCAAAACCCAAATCTGCATAGGCTGTAGCTACAACTTTTGCTCCTCTGTCATGACCATCTTGACCCATTTTGGCAATCATGATACGAGGTCTACGGCCTTCCGACTCGGCAAACTCATCTGCCAGTGTCCTTGCTTTTTTAAAGCTTTCGTCGTCTTTTATTTCTTTGGAATACACTCCAGTAAATGATTGAATTTTTGCTTTGTATCTATCGAAAGCAGCTTCCAGTGCATTACTGATTTCACCCAAGGTTGCCCTATGCCTTGCCGCTTCCACTGCTAAAGCTAGTAAATTTTCAGAATCCTGACGATTATCACCAATTAATTTCTGTTTTCCTACCTGGGTGAGCTTCTTCAACGACGCTTCAACGGCTTTGGAATTACGTTTAATTTTCACAGATTCAAGTCGCTCCAATTGCTGTCTTCGCACCTCCTCATTGTCTACTTCCAATATGTGCAGTTCATCCTCCTCTTGAAGTTGGTATTTATTGACGCCTACAATAATATCTTGTCCACTATCTATACGAGCCTGTTTTTTAGCTGCGGCTTCTTCAATACGCATTTTGGGAATTCCGGCCTCTATTGCCTTGGTCATACCTCCCAACTCTTCAACTTCTTTGATTAATGTCCAGGCTTTATTGGCAATTTCATGGGTAAGATTTTCTATATAATAACTACCTGCCCATGGGTCTACGGTCTTGGTAATCTTGGTTTCTTGCTGTAAAAATATCTGGGTGTTCCGAGCAATTCTGGCGGAGAAATCAGTAGGAAGGGCAATGGCCTCATCCAGGGCATTGGTATGTAGACTTTGTGTGCCACCAAATGCTGCTGCTGCTGCCTCAATGGTTGTTCTGGCCACATTGTTGAACGGATCGTGTTCGGTAAGGCTCCAGCCACTGGTTTGACAATGTGTTCGCAATGCCAATGATTTTTCATTTTTTGGACTGAACTGTTTTACCAATTTTGCCCAGAGCATACGGCCTGCACGCAATTTGGCAATCTCCATAAAGTGGTTCATGCCAATGCCCCAGAAAAACGAAATACGCGGTGCAAAATCATCAATGTCCAGGCCCGACTTTAACCCTGTTCTGATATATTCTAATCCGTCTGCCAAAGTATAAGCAAGTTCAATATCTGCGGTAGCCCCAGCTTCCTGCATATGATAACCAGATATACTGATGCTATTGAATTTGGGCATGTGTTTACTAGTGTATTCAAAAATATCGGCTACAATTTGCATAGATGGTCCTGGGGGATAGATATAGGTGTTCCGAACCATAAATTCCTTAAGAATATCGTTTTGAATGGTACCTGACAGTTGATCTAGGGACACACCCTGTTCTTCGGCAGCAACGATATAGAATGCCATTATTGGTAATACGGCTCCGTTCATGGTCATAGAAACGGACATTTTATCCAGGGGAATACCATCGAACAAAATTTTCATATCCTCTACCGAATCAATTGCTACACCTGCTTTTCCAACATCTCCAACTACACGTTCATGATCGCTGTCATATCCACGATGGGTGGGTAAATCAAATGCGACTGAAAGACCTTTTTGCCCTGCAGCCAAATTTCTTCTGTAAAAAGCATTGCTTTTCTCAGCAGTGGAAAAACCTGCATACTGGCGTATTGTCCAAGGCCTTTGTACATACATTGTAGCATAAGGCCCTCTTAGATTTGGAGCTATTCCTGCCGCAAAGTTGAGGTGATGTAAATGCTCAATATCCTTTTGTGAATAAGAATGTTTCAGAACAATGCCTTCGGCAGTAGTACTGGAATCGTCTTTCCTTTCGTTCCCCTCTGGGTGAAGGTTTGTACCGATCTTTGAATCTTGGCGCCTTATTAGAGTTATATGCTCAAGGTTTTTTCTACTCATCCTTCAATCTTTTTTGTTCCAATTCCTCGGCCAATCGTCTCTCAATAATAGGTTCGATCAACGTTTTTCTTGTATTGGTCTTTACAAACGGATAAAGTTCCAAAGTGTCTTTCATATGATCACTCGGGTTTTGATAGGTATTGGTGCCCAATAAAACCTCTTCCTTCCTGCTAAACCTTTCCTGCTCTTTTTTAGCATTCTCCTTAATTTTTTTCTGGATCGTATGTTCTTTTAATTGCTTTAAAAAACCACCTCCAGATTCAATATTTTTAAACAAGACCAATGCCTTTTCTGCCATTTCTTTGGTAAGGCTTTCAATATAATATGATCCATCAGCCGGGTTGGATACCTTATCAAAATAACTTTCATGCTTCAATATCAATAATTGGTTTCTAGCAATGCGTTCCCCAAATTCGTTGTCTTTGTGATAAATAGCATCATAGGGAGTATTGCATATCACATCTGCTGCACCTACAATGGCGGCCATACATTCCGTGGTTGTACGGAGCATGTTAGTATTGTAATCGTACAGTGTTTTATTGCGTCGGGCAGGTACCGCGATGATTTGGCAATCTACATTTATCGGGTATTCAGCTGCCAATGTTTTCCATAATAGACGCAGCGCCCTAAGTTTTGCAACTTCAAAGAAATAATTGGTGTCAACAGCTACTTTGAATATTATTACTGGTTTTATACCTGCCCCTTCTTCCCAAATTTTCTGAATATCAGATTCTTTATGGAAGTGGTTAAGGTATTCATTGGCATGGGCCAGAGCATAGGCCAGTTGTTGCACCCTATTTGCCCCTGCATTATGGTACAATGAAACATCTACACTTACTATGCTACTAAGTTTATGGGTTTTGTTTATTTTAAGGATATTAGCAAGGATTTCATGATCTTTTTTTAGGTTAAAAAACCAATTTCCATCTCGGGCTAGATTACCGATGATATCAATATTCAGGTGAATATTGGATTTGGAGGTTCCGACAAAGTCAATAATTTGCTCAATAAATGAAATCGATAAAAATTGAAGTTCAAAATATATTGGGGTAATTTTCGTATCAATTCCTTTTAGAAGCTCTTCAATCTTAATTTCTTTCGATGGAATAGTAAACATCAAGCTTTCTGCACCTCGGCGTAATGCGCCCAACCCCTTTGTATTAGCTAGCCGGACATTTGCTGCATAAATGGTCTGGCCAATATTCCATTTATGTTCAAAGGGTGTTAGGGGCTTGGGTATGTCCATAATGTCATCTGCATGATAAAATGGTTTTACCTTGATACCCTCTGGAGACTCCCAGACCAACTTTTCGTTATAGTCTGCACCTTTTAGATCAAACTGGATTTTTTGTTTCCAAGCTTTAGCTGAAACTTCGGGAAAGTCACCAAATAAATCTGTTTTACTCATCTTTCTTGGTTTTTAGACTATCCTCAAATTCGATTAAATAAATTTCTTCATTTTTTTTCTTTAAAAAATATTGTTCCCTTGCAAATTTTTCAAGTTCCTCTTTATTGGATAGCTTCTCAATAATCTTCTTGTCCTTTTGAATCTCATTGCGCAAAAATTCCTGTTGCTTTTCAAGCTTTTTAATTTCATTTTTCAGTTCCCAATGAATGAAAAATGAATTGGTATCAAAAAATACCATCCAAATTAAGAAAATGGTAAGTACCAAAACGTACATGTTGGTGATGATAGCAAACCATTTTTTCTCTCTGATATTCTTAATGCCCATTTGTTGCTACGCTAAATTTTCGTTGATGATAGTCCGCACGATATCTACGGCCACAGTATTATATGTATTATTGGGAATAATGATATCTGCATATTCCTTGGTGGGCTCAATGAACTGGTCATGCATTGGTTTTAAAGTTGTTTGGTACCTGCTTAAAACTTCTTCAAGATCTCTTCCCCGTTCATTGATATCGCGCTTTAATCTTCGAATGAGCCTCTCATCTGAATCTGCGTGGACAAAAATCTTAATGTCGAACATTTCCCTTATTTCGGGATTGGTCATAATTAAAATCCCTTCAACGATCATCACTTTTGTAGGGTGTGTTCGGATACTGTTTTTGGTGCGATTGTGCTTTGGAAAAGAATATATAGGCTGGTCAATGGGTTTTCCTTGTTTTAAGAGGGTCAAATGTGTTGTCAACAGGTCAAAATCGATGGCCCTTGGGTGGTCATAATTTATTTTCGTTCGCTCTTCATAAGTCAAATGGGAAAGGTCAGTATAATAGGAATCTTGTGAAATCACCCCAACTTCCTCATGATGTAATTCATTAATGATCTGATTTACCACAGTTGTTTTTCCGCAGCCAGTACCACCCGCAATTCCAATAATCAACATGCTTGTTTATTTTGTTCAAAAATAAGGATTTGGCATGACACTAACTAGTTGAAATAAGCTCTTTAAAGCTTCAAGGGGGCAATAACAGTCTATTTGAAAACATGATAAAATTCATGTTCTGATATGATTTACCGGAATAATTTAAGAGCTTAATAGAAATCTTAAATCAATTCTCGATTCTGAGGAAGCGATTTTATCCAATTAAAAATTAAGTAAATCTAAAATAAAGCAGAAACCTCTTTATGCCCTATATTTATAACAAAACAAAAAACGGTACTTATGGACGAAAAGTTTAAGGTTGTCGTAAACAATGCTCTGGTATTTAATTTGACCAAGGAAGACATCTCAAAAATTGATGCCCTACAAAATGCGGATGCAACTTATCATATACTTAAGAATAACCAACCTTTTACGGCTGAGATAGAAAACGCTGATTTTTATACCAAAAATTATATTGTAAAGGTAAATAACAGTTCTTACCATGTGGATATTTCAGATGGGTTGGACCTACTTATTCAGGAAATGGGATTCTCTTTGGGGATTACAAAAAACATAAATACCATTGAAGCACCTATGCCCGGACTAATTTTGGATATCAATGTTGAGGTGGGATCGGCTGTAAATGAAGACGATCCACTTTTGGTTTTGGAGGCAATGAAAATGGAAAATATCATCACTTCTCCACGGGAAGGTGTTATAAAATCTATTGCCATAACAAAAGGAGAAGCTGTAAATAAAAAGCAATTATTGATCGAATTTGAATAACTTTTTTGGGATGAAAAAAATATTAGTTGCAAACAGGGGGGAGATAGCTATAAGGGTTATGAAAACAGCCCAAAAAATGGGTATTAAGACTGTAGCTATCTATTCAACAGTAGATCGGAACGCACCTCATGTACGATTCGCGGATGAAGCCGTTTGCATAGGAGACGCACCTTCCAATAAATCCTATTTGTTGGGTTCCAAAATTATCGAGGTCGCCCAATTCTTGGGTACAGATGCTATACATCCTGGGTACGGATTTCTTAGTGAAAATGCTGAATTTGCAGAAGAGGTAGAGAAAAACAACATCATTTTTATTGGCCCTAAATCCAAGGCAATTCGGACGATGGGCAATAAATTGGCCGCCAAAGAAGCTGTTAAAGGCTACAATATCCCTATGGTTCCTGGAATTGATGAACCTATTACAGATGTGGATAGGGCAGTATCGGTTGCAAGGGATATAGGGTTTCCGATTTTGATAAAGGCCGCTGCCGGTGGAGGCGGTAAAGGGATGCGGATTGTGGAGAAAGAAAAGGATTTGGAGTCCCAGATGAATAGGGCAATAAGTGAGGCTACATCGGCCTTTGGTGATGGTTCCGTGTTTATTGAAAAATATGTAACCTCCCCTAGACATATAGAAATCCAGATTATGGCCGATAGCCATGGAACCATTCTTTACTTTTTTGAAAGGGAATGTAGTATTCAACGTAGACACCAAAAAGTGGTGGAAGAAGCACCTTCAACCGTATTAACACCAGAACTTCGCGAAAAAATGGGCGATGCGGCAATTAAGGTGGCCAAATCTTGTGATTATTTGGGTGCAGGAACCGTGGAATTCTTAATGGATGCCGACAATAATTTTTACTTCTTGGAGATGAATACCCGATTGCAAGTAGAGCATCCGGTTACCGAACTTATTACCGGTGTGGATCTAGTTGAATTGCAAATTCGCATTGCAAGGGGTGAAAAGATCCAATTACAACAACAAGATTTAAAAATCAAAGGCCATGCACTGGAATTACGAGTATACGCGGAAGACCCATTAAATGACTTCCTGCCCAGCGTAGGGCGATTGGATACCTATAAATTGCCAATAGGAGAGGGGATTAGAGTAGACAATGGCTTTGAAGAAGGAATGGATATTCCTATTTATTATGATCCTATGTTGTCCAAACTCATCACCTATGGCAAGAATCGGGAAGAAGCAATTCAGATTATGTTAAAAGCCATTTCAGAATATAAAATAACAGGCGTTAAGACCACCCTACCATTTGGACAATTTGTTTTTGAACATGTAGCCTTTCGTTCAGGAAAATTTGACACCCATTTCGTTAAGAACTATTATTCCTCTGAAATTTTAAATTCAAAAATGGAAGAGGAGGCTAAAATTGCGGCCATCATTGCATTGAAACAATATAAGGAGGACCAAAAAATCTTACGAATACCAACACACTAAATTATGGACTCAAAAATAAATAGCTTAAACGAAAAAATTGCGCAAGCACATCTTGGGGGAGGTCAAAAACGGATTGACAAACAGCATCAAAAGAAGAAATTAACTGCTCGAGAACGGATAAATTATTTGCTTGATGAAGGCTCTTTCGAGGAATTGGGCATTTTAGTGACGCACCGTACCACGGATTTTGATATGGACAAGGAAATTTATTTTGGCGATGGGGTAATCACGGGATATGGAACCATAAATGGTCGACTGTTGTATGTTTATGCACAAGATTTTACAGTTTTTGGAGGCGCATTATCGGAAACACACGCTGAGAAAATCTGCAAGGTCATGGATTTAGCAATGAAAGTTGGAGCTCCCATTGTTGGTTTAAATGATTCCGGTGGGGCCCGTATCCAAGAAGGTGTAAGGTCCTTGGGTGGTTATGCGGATATATTTTATAGAAATGTGCAATCATCAGGGGTAATTCCGCAAATTTCTGCCATTATGGGTCCTTGTGCAGGTGGTGCCGTGTATTCTCCTGCTATGACAGATTTCACCCTTATGGTAGAAGGAACTAGCTATATGTTTGTTACAGGTCCAAATGTTGTAAAAACAGTGACCAATGAAGAGGTAACCTCTGAAGAACTGGGAGGTGCCAATACACATGCTTCCAAATCCGGAGTAGCACATAAAACTTCTTCCAATGACATTACCTGCTTGGAAGATGTACGAAAATTACTGGATTATTTACCACAAAGCTATAAGGAGACACCTAAAAAACTCCCCTATACCTTGGGGGATGAAGTACGAAACGAGCTTTCTGATATTGTGCCCGATAGCCCAAATAAACCGTATGATATGCATGAAGTGATCAACGGTATTATAGATCAGGGTTCATTTTATGAAATTCATAAGGATTATGCAGAAAATATTATAGTTGGTTTTGCCAGGCTCGGTGGCAGGAGTATAGGGATTATAGCAAACCAACCTATGTTTTTGGCCGGGGTTTTGGGTGTAAACAGTTCAATAAAGGCAGCACGATTTACTCGTTTCTGTGATTGTTTTAATATTCCGCTTTTAGTATTGGTTGATGTTCCAGGATTCTTGCCAGGAACGGATCAGGAATGGAACGGAATTATTGTGCATGGTGCGAAATTGTTGTATGCATTGAGTGAGGCAACCGTGCCAAGGGTAACAGTTATTACTCGCAAGGCCTATGGCGGAGCTTATGATGTAATGAATTCCAAACATATCGGAGCCGATTTAAACTATGCTTGGCCTTCGGCTGAGATTGCAGTAATGGGTGCCAAAGGAGCAAGTGAAATAATTTTTAAACGGGAGATTGCACTAGCAGATGATCCTGCCCAGAAACTTGCTGAAAAGGAGGCAGAATATGCTGAGAAATTTGCAAATCCTTATCGGGCTGCAGGACGAGGTTTTATTGACGAAATAATAATGCCCAAAGACACGAGGCGAAAATTAATTAAGGCGTATAGCATGCTGGAAAATAAGAAAGTGAAGCTTCCTAAAAAGAAACATGGAAATATTCCACTATGAGGGCAGAAAAACGACCCCGCTTGACGAATCCGTTTTAGCTCCAGTAACCGAACTTAAACAGTTGATCTCCTGTTCCAGACGTAGCACACCCATAAGTGCAAACACCAGAGCTTCCTTGTACTCAATAAGAGTTTGTGATGGAACTACAACCTGAACGGTATTTCCGAGTTTCTCTTGCAATATTTCAAGTAGAAAATCATTTAAAACGCCACCACCAGCAACTAGAAGGGAGCTCACCTTTTTATCTGTATACCTTTTAATTTGTACTGCTATTTGTTCACAAATATGATGTATGGAAGTATGCAGTAAATTTTCCATACTATCTTGGGTGTTATCAACAATCGGGGCCACCTCTTTTACGAACCATTCATATCCGATAGACTTGGGAAAAGGTAATTCATAGTAGGGCAAGGCATTTAATTTTTGCAGCATTACTTGGTTTATTGTTCCTTTTCTTGCCAATTTTCCACCCTTATCAAATGCTAGGTTCGTTTTTTTGGTGATATGGTTCAGTATCATATTGGCCAATCCGATATCATAGGCGATACGCTCATTGTTACGATCAAATGAAATGTTGCTAATTCCTCCCAAGTTGAGACAAAAATCATAGTTCCCAAAAAATAAATTATCGCCAATGGGGACCAATGGAGCTCCTTGTCCTCCTAATGCTACATCATTGGTTCTGAAATCACAGACCACTTTATGATTGCTTGCATTGGCCAGATGTTGACCTGAACCAATCTGAAAAGTTAGACCCTCTTGGGGTTGATGATGTGTCGTATGTCCATGACTTGCTATAAAATCTACCGTTAACTGATTGGTATCGATAAATTCTTTTGTCTTTGTTCCAAGCCATTTACCAAAGAAGTTGTGAAACATCAACAGTTTATCCGCAGGCAAATAAATGGAATCTTTTAATTTGGCATGCATTTGCTGGTCATAGGAAATGCTTTGTGTATTTAAGATCTCATAATTCCAACGGTCCAAAGTTTTCCATATATGGCAATACGCGATATCCAAACCATCCAAAGAGGTCCCGGACATTAATCCTATGACCTTGTACACCCTCATACGCTAACTTGTGTTATGGTAACAGGAACCTTTCCTTTAGCCGATACTCTACCGAGAAAATGCAAAGCAGAATTTTGTTGAAATACTTCAAAATTTTGATATGCCAGCATAATTGTCTTGATTTTTTCAATATCCAGATTATTTAAAACATATGGATTCCCAAATACGTACAGAACAACGTTTTTGGTTTGTATGAGTTCCTTGATAAATTCAAATTCCTCATCAATGATCCCAAAATTATCCATAGGTTTAATGTTGGGAGGAAATAAAGAAAGCAAAATGTTTTTATGATCCTTGATATGCTCTTGTATAGTTTCGATTGTATTCGATTTTGTGGAATAAGATTCAAAATCAAGTTTTTTGGAAAGGGTTACAAAAAAATCATTTTGAATACCTTTGCCAACCGAAATTCCCACAAAACCGTCTTCTATGAAGTCAGCAATGGTGTTTGATCCGTCCTTGAAAGAGGTTAGACTTTCCGATGCCAATTTTCGATTAAGACTATCTGGATTTATGGGCTCACCATTATCTGATATAATTGATTTGATTGCTTTTTCCTTAAGCTTCCATACACGTTCAAAGCTTTCTTCGATCTGAAGTTCCGATGCATTATGTAAAATAATTTCAATGCCTTCCGGAACATTTTCCGCAAAACAGAGTACGTCATTTCCAGCATCAAATGCCAACCATTCCAGTTCTCCTTTTGTGGAAAATAGTTTGGATACACTATGCATGTTCAAGGCATCGGAAATGACCGTTCCCTTAAAATTTAACTCTTTTCTTAGAACACCTTTGATAATATCTTTGGAAATTGACGCTGATATTTGCTTGCCATGGGTCAAAGCAGGCACAACCAAATGACCAACCATTACTGCATCAATATCATTTTTTATCAGTTGTTTGAAAGGATAAAGTTCGTTATCCATCAGAACCGATTTTGGTTTTTCAATTACTGGAAGCCCTAGATGGGAGTCTGTCGCCGTATCACCATGTCCTGGAAAATGCTTGACACTGCTTAGAACACCTTCGCTTTTTGTTCCCTCAACAAAAGCGATCGCTTTTTTGGCAACTTTAAATTTATCCTCTCCGAAGGAACGATAGCCAATAACCGGATTATTGGGATTGTTGTTGATATCTGCTACCGGGGACAAATTCCAGTGAATACCAGCTTGTTTACAATCGAAGGCAATATTTTTGCCTACCTCAAAAATTAAATCGTCGTGGCCCTGAATAGCACCCAAGGTAATTGCATATGGATATTGTGGGGTGTTCTCAATGCGCATTGCCAAGCCCCATTCAGCATCGATACCTATAAGAAGTGGATATTTGGATACACCCTGATAGCGTTTGACCAATTTTTTTAATATAGAAAGGCTCTCTTCGTTAAAGATTACTTTATTCTCTTCGCCTTCGTAATTGGTAGCAGCACTCGCTCGACTATGAAAAAAACATAGCCCACCCACGTGATGTTGCATTATAAGGGTTTCTATTTTAATTATTTCCTCTTCAGTGTCATTTATAAAAACTGCAGGCATAAATAGCTGTCCAACTTTTTCGGCTGGTGTAAGTTGACGGGAAGCATGAAAATATGTCATTAGATCAGACATCTGCGCCTGCTCCTTTTTTTCCATAATCTGGGGGATATTTTAGATATTTTAGAATAAATATTGCTGGTAGTGCTCCGATGACCACCCAAATAAAGAAGCCATCATAACCTAACCATTCCTGAACGTAACCACTCACTAGGCCCGGAAGCATCATTCCTAAGGCCATAAATCCGGTAGCTAGGGCATAGTGGGAGGTTTTTGAAGCCCCCTCCGCAATGTAAATAAGATAGACCATAAAACCGGCGATGCCAAAACCGTAACCAAACTGTTCCAATACAACTGTGGTCACTACCGCGACTATATTAGTGGTATTGGTTATAGCTAGAAAGGCATAAAACGCATTGGGAACATTTATGGCAAGTACCATTGGCAACATCCATTTTTTTAAGCCATCTTTCGAGATTAATACTCCACCCAAAACTCCTCCAATGGTCAACATTATAACCCCCACTGTTCCATATATGGTGCCAACCTCAGCGGTGGAATAACCCAACCCTCCATCAGCTATTGAATCGAGGAAAAAAGGAGAAGCCATTTTCACCAATTGAGATTCTCCCAATCGAAAGAACAATACAAAAGCAAGGGCCACACCCATTCCCTTTTTTTTAAAGAATGTAGAGAATACTTCAAGGAAACCTACAGGTTTTTCTTTTACTATTGCGTCCGAAGTTTCATATTTAGGTGTCACAAAATAGTTGGAAATGGTCAGCAACAACATTAACAAAGCAGCACAGATCATAGTGATCGACCATGCTTTGGTATTGTCACCATAATAGTTTTCCAAAAAACCGGCAAGAATTACCAAGAGCCCTTGTCCAGTGACATTTGCTAATTTGTAAAACACGCTCCTAATACCTACAAAAAAAGCTTGCCTATCTTGGGTAAGACCTATCATGTAGTATCCATCCGAAGCCACATCATTGGTGGCCGAAGCAAAGCCTACCATCCAAAAACAAGCTAAGGTGGTAACAAAAAATATGTTCGTGGGTAAGGTCAATCCTATTCCCAAAAGAGCAATTGAAGCCAGTAGTTGCATGGCTAGAAACCAATTTCTCTTGGTACTTATTATATCCACATAGGGGCTCCAAAGGGGTTTTATTACCCATGGCAAGTAAAGCCAACTGGTGTAAAGACCTATATCTGCGTTACTAATACCTAGTCTTTTGTACATAATAACCGAAACGGTTACTACCATTACAAAAGGCAAGCCTTGGGTAAAATAGAGGACAGGAATCCAAGCCCAGGCCCGTTTATTTTTTTGTATCATAACGGTTAGTTTGGTTTAAATGTAGAACAAAAGGGTCACTTTCGATTCCAAATTTGTCAATAAAAGTAATCGCTATGTGCTTTTTTCCTTTAAGTTTAGTTTTATCAAAGCTAAACTGATTCTCATTTTTGATATAAACCTTGGCCAATAATTGTTTGGATTCGTTAATGGATAATCTACCGGAATTTTTTGATGCATATATGAGTGCATACCCAATGTCGTTGGGAGTGTCAAAACGGAAATCAAACTGAAGTACCCCGTTGTTTTCTTGAAAATGGGTTAATTTGGCATTGACACCAATTTTATCACTGATTAAATGTGAAGTAGGAGGTAGGGCAAGGGTGCTATAATATTTTCTCTTAAGGTATTTTACAACGTCTTCGTTTTGATGCATCAATGATTTGGCACTGAAAAATACATTTCCCTGCACTTTTTTATTCTGTCTTGCATGCAATATTTGCTGAGGTAGTTCCTTTTTCTTGTCCCAAGCAATATCACTATTGTTCTTTATTTTATAGGTACCGTTTCCGATATATAAATTGGTATTTGATATATTTTTGGACCACCAATCCACTATTGTTCGATGGGAAGCCACGGGTAGTTCCATACTCCAATACACTTGTGGTACCAAATAATCGATCCAACCGTTTTTCATCCATGTCATTGGATCGGCATAAAGATCTTCATAGGTGGTTTGTCCAGCCTGTGTATCCGAACCTTTGGGGTCGGTGGATTTGTTTTTCCAAACCCCGAACGGACTAATACCAAAGTGTACCCAAGGTTTTCTTTTTTTTATGGATTCATGCACGTTTTTCACCAGAGAATCCACATTGCTTCTTCGCCAATCCTCCAAAGACTGATCTGGCAGTGCATGAGTGGTAAAGGCTGTGCTATCATTGAATATTTCCCCTTTGATTTTGTAGGGATAAAAATAATCATCAAAATGTATGGCATCCACATCATAACCCACCACTACTTCGTCCACCACGTTCAGCAGATGTTGACGGACCTCTGGTGCCCCAGGATTGTAATAGTATTTAGTGCCATATTTTATCATCCAATCGGGGTGTAGATTGTAATCGTGCTTTTCACTTAGAACTTCTATATCTTCATTGAAGGTTGCCCTATATGGATTTAACCAGGCATGAAATTCGAATCCTCTTTTATGGGCCTCTTGGATCATCCATTCCAATGGGTCATAATAAGTACTGGGGGCTTTGCCCTCAGTCCCAGTTAGAAATCGTGACCATGGAACTAATTCGGAAGGATAAAAAGCATCCCCCGCTGCCCGTATCTGAACAATGACGGCATTAAAGTTCAATTCTTGATAAAAATCCAGTAATTGGATGAAATCCGTTTTCTGTTTTTCAATGGCATCATGTCCACTCTTGGGCCAGTCGATATTGACTACAGTGGCCACCCAAACTCCCCTAAACTCATTTTTTGGTTGAGGAATATGTGATTTAAAAACACCACATGATGTCAATACCAATAAAAGAAGAAAACTAAGGGATTTTGTCATTTGGTTACTAAACTGCAAAAGACCTATTTAAAAAAATAGGTCTTTTAGTCATTCTACATGTTCTGTTAATTGAATTTGTAACGGACGAATCCTTCCATTGCTTCGTATTCGGCCAATCCTAAGGCATTATATTTTTTTGCTGTTGCCTGGTTACGTTGCTCGGCACGTTGCCAGAACTCCCGTTCATCACTTCCCGGGAACATGGCCGCATCTTTTTGGGATTGATGTTTAAAAATGGCATTTTTCTTTCTTGTCATATCCTTGGGACCAATAGGTATGGTCATTTCCATATCTGCAATGTCCCATTCCTGCCATGCACCCCTATAGAGCCAAACATAACAATCATTTATCCAATCTGATTTTTCATTGACCAGTTGTTCAATTGCTTTGTATATGATTTGAAGACAGACCCTGTGTGTGCCATGTGGATCGGATAGATCACCAGCAGCAAATATTTGATGGGGCCTAACTTTATTAAGAAGATCATAGGTTAATTTAACGTCAGCTTCAGAATATGGGTTTTTCTTTACCGTTCCAGTTTCATAAAAGGGTAAATTTTGAAAGTGCGCATTTTTTTCGTCAACACCACAGTAGCGACACGCCGATAAAGCTTCCCCTTTTCGTATTAAACCTTTAAATCGTTGAATTTCCGGACTATCTACCTGTCCTGGCACTTTAGCGTTTAGAAATTCCCTTACCTGTTTGAACTGCTCTTGTAGCTCTTTGTTGTCGGCTTGGACATCGTTTGCGAAATCCAAAAATCGAATTACCTCGTCATCAAAAACCGCAATATTTCCGGAGGTTTGGTAGGCTACGTGAACTTCATGCCCCTGATCTACCAATCTTAACAAGGTTCCTCCCATACTAATGACATCGTCATCGGGGTGTGGACTAAAGATGATGGATGTTTTCTGGTTGGGGTCTTTTCTTTCAGGACGATTGGTGTCATCAGCATTGGGCTTACCTCCAGGCCAACCAGTTATGGTACGTTGCAACTGATTGAACACTTGCAGGTTTATATGTTCAGCAGATCCTATTTCAGCCACCAAAGAACCCATTCCATATTCGTTGTAATCTTCATTGGTAAGTTTTAATACGGCTTTGTTTAATTTATCTGAAAGCCAAAGAGTAGCTTTCTTAATTAGCTTGTCGTTCCAATTACATTCACTTACCAACCAAGGAGTATTTATCCGGGTTAGTGATGAAGCGGCCGCATGATCTATTATAAAGTCACAATTATTGTGATGTTGTAGGAACGTTGCCGGAACAGATTCGCGTATAGGACCCTCTACGGCCTGATTTATAATTCCGGCCTTACCTTCGCCCCAAGCCAATAAAATAATCCTTTTGGCGGCCATTATAGTTCCAACTCCCATGGTGACGGCTCTAGCCGGAACATTTTCGTATCCAAAAAAGTCACTTGCAGCATCCAATCTTGTCACCATGTCCAAGCGTACAATCCTTGTTTTACTCTTTATGGAGGATCCGGGCTCATTAAAACCAATATGGCCCGTTCTACCTATTCCCAATACTTGGATATCTATTCCGCCGGCATTTACAATTTTTTGCTCATAATTATCACAGAATTCTCTTAGATCTTCTTTGTCCAAAGTACCATCGGGAATGTTGATGTTATTCTTTTTGATATCGATATGATCAAATAGGTGTTCGTTCATAAATCGTACGTAACTATGGATGGAGTCTGGTTTAATAGGGAAGTACTCGTCCAAATTAAAGGTAACCACGTTTTTAAAACTCAATCCCTCTTCTTGGTGGAATTTTACTAGAAATTCATATACCTTGGTAGGTGAAGATCCTGTAGCCAGACCCAATACCGCTTTTTTACCTTGCTTTTGTCGTTGTCTGATTAAATCAGCTATTTCATTGGCGACAAAAAATGATGCCTCTTCCGAGCTTTCATGGATCTTGGTATTAATTTTTTCAAATTTTCTGGATTCCTCATCGGTTGGGAAGCCAGAACTACTTGGTTTTGTTGCTGTTTGTGACATTGTTGAGTTAAAATTTGCGTTTTATTCGGGACAAATATACATAAATAATTTAAAGTTTGCTGTTTTATGCAATTAAATCTGCTGTTTTATGCTTTTCTTAAATAGTTTTTGCAAAATAACAGTAAAAAACAGCAAATAAATATATTTTGTTATCTTTGCGTGAATAGGATAAAACAATCTATTGAACATGTTAAAAGAGGAACGACATCAAACTATATTGAACGAGGTAGAATTGCACAATAGGGTATTGTTGACCGATGTGGCGGA
>CAXMOE010000028.1:0-21497 GCA_964194835.1 uncultured Flavobacteriaceae bacterium
TTTATTGTCAACATTGATAAGATAACAAAGGTGGTTGGAAACCAAGTTTTTATTACGAATGAACAGTTACCTATTGGAAAAACGTATAAAGATGCTTTTTTAAGGAAGCTAAAGTGAAGGTGTTGTAAATTACAGATGCCTAATTATAAATTCTAAAAGAACGAGATTGTATTTGGTAAACTATTGTGGCAGGGCAAGAAACCGGATAACCAATTAATCTTATCATTTAAAAACATAGCTAATATTGAAGAATAATATTTTATCCCAATTAAATTACATTCGTTTATCTTTGTGAAACAAATGAAAGGAATTGCACTCATATTATCGGTATTGATGCTTGCATTATCACTTAGGCCTTGCTCTGATGGCTTAAATGAGGAACATGCCGATGATGTAGCAATTGAAAAAAATCATGATCATTCAAGTGATATGGAAGATTCCTGTCCTTCGCTTTGTATATGTAATTGCTGTGGTATAGCTGTAACTTTTGAGGCTATAGAGCGATTTGATATTAAATTAATTACAGAAATTGTTTCCCAAGATTTAGACACATTCTACAACATGTCTTTTTCACATAATCATCTTTCCCGGATCTTTCAGCCACCAAAAGCATAGTTCAGTTATTTGGGATACCCACATCCTGTAACGACCTCTCGGGGTTACCTTTTCATTCACTGAATTAAATATACATTATGCTTAATAAAATAATTAGGTATTCTATAACGCATAAATTGGTTATAGGATTACTAACATCTGCTCTGATTATTTGGGGAGTATACTCCTTAAAACAACTTCCTGTGGATGCTGTTCCTGACATCACAAATAATCAGGTACAGGTAATTACATTATCACCCAAACTAGCTGCTCAAGAGGTGGAACGACTAATAACCTTTCCTATTGAAATTACAATGGCAACCATTCCACAAATTGAAGAAATCCGCTCGTTTTCACGGTTCGGTTTATCGGTGGTTACTATTGTTTTTGAAGAAAATGTGGATGTGTATTGGGCAAGACAACAAGTTAATGAACGTCTTTCCGAAGCACAGTCTAAAATACCGGAAGGCATAGGTAGACCTAGAATTGCACCATTAACCACTGGTCTTGGAGAAATTTATCAGTACGTAATTGCAACAAAACCGGGTTATGAAGATCAATACAATGCTACAGAACTGCGTACAATACAGGACTGGGTTATTAGAAGGCAATTACTGGGAACTCCAGGAGTTGCAGATGTAAGTAGTTTTGGAGGTAAATTAAAACAATATGAAATTGCCATACGTCCAGAACGGTTAAATGCTATGCATATTTCCATTTCGGAAATATTCAATGCACTCGAAACCAACAACCAGAACACCGGAGGTGCTTATATTGAAAAAAATAATAAGGCTTTGTTTATACGAAGTGAAGGGCTGGTTGGTTCTATTGAGGATATAGAAAACATTCTTGTGAAACAAACAGAAAGCGGTATTCCTATCGTAATCAGTGATGTCGCAAAAGTGCAAATCGGAAATGCCATACGCTACGGTGCTACAACCCGAAATGGAGAAGGGGAAGTAGTCAGTGCTATTGTAATGATGCTAAAAGGAGCCAATTCGGCAGAGGTAATAGAAAATGTAAAAAATAAAATTAACACCATTCGTAAAACACTGCCAGAGGGTGTACTCATTGAGCCATTTTTGGATAGAACCAAATTGGTCAAAAATGCAATGAGTACGGTTACTACCAACCTTGTAGAAGGTGCTTTGATCGTTATTTTTATTCTATTATTATTACTTGGCAACTGGCGGGCAGGGCTCATTACTGCTTCGGTAATACCATTGGCCTTGCTTTTTGCATTTAGTATGATGCACTTATTTGGGGTATCAGCAAACTTAATGAGCCTTGGTGCCATTGACTTTGGATTAATTGTAGATGGAGCAGTAATAATTGTTGAAGCCACTATATTTCACATTGGTCATTTAAAACTGACAAGGAAAATTGACCAGGAGGAAATGAATAAAGAAGTATTCAATTCTTCCAGTAAAATGATGAACTCCGCCGCCTTTGGTCAGATTATTATACTCATCGTATACTTACCTATTTTGGCATTGGTAGGGACCGAAGGAAAAATGTTTGGTCCTATGGCTCAAACCGTAAGTTTTGCTATTATCGGAGCATTTATTCTGTCACTTACTTATGTTCCAATGATATCGTCTTTGGCATTGAGTAAAAATACAGTGCACAAAAAAAACATTTCAGATAAAATAATCAACGCCTTGTATTGGGTATACGAACCCATAATCCGTTGGTCAATGAGCAAAAGACTTTTGTTGCTTTCGGTGACATTAGGGCTTTTTGCAATCGCCTTTTTAGTATTTAAAAATCTTGGGGGAGAATTTATTCCAACTCTTGAGGAGGGTGATTTTGCGGTAGAAACAAGGGTAATTACAGGAAGTTCGCTTAGCAACACTATAGAAGCCACCACAAAGGCAGAAAAGATATTGTTGGATAACTTTCCGGAAGTGTTACAGGTAGTTTCAAAAATTGGCTCCGGGGAAATTCCTACAGACCCTATGCCGGTGGAGGCAGGAGATTTAATGATTATTTTAAAGGATAAATCGGACTGGGTTTCAGCTTCCAGGGAAGATCTGGCCAATAAAATGGCTGAGGCACTAGAAGTCATTCCCGGTGTAACCTTTGGTTTTCAACAACCCATCCAGATGCGGTTCAATGAATTGATGACTGGGGTTCGTCAAGATGTGGCCATCAAAATTTATGGCGAAGATCTGGACCAGCTTTCGAGTTATGCCAATCAAATCGGAAAAATTGCAGGTACTGTTACTGGGGCAGTGGATATTTATGTAGAAGAAGTGACTGGTGTTCCACAAATTGTAGTCGACTACAACCGTGGTCAATTGGCAAAATATGGTCTTGATGTTAATACAGTCAATACTGTTATACAAGCTGCTTTTGCCGGTACTTCTGCAGGTTTGGTATATGAACGTGAAAAGCAATTTGATTTAGTAGTCCGCTTGGAAAACACCAATAGAACAAGTATTACAGATGTACAAAATCTATATATCAACGGTCGCAATGGGGCACAAATTCCATTGCAACAATTAGCGACTGTGGCTATTAAAGATGGCCCATATCAAATACAGAGGGATAATACCCAAAGACGAATTATCATGGCGTTCAATGTCCGAAATCGTGATGTGGAAAGTGTTGTCGACGACATTAGGGAGAAAATACAGGAACAAGTCAAACTGGCACCTGGATACAGCCTCGTTTATGGCGGGCAGTTTGAAAACTTGGTTGAAGCAAGACAACGTTTGGGAATTGCCGTACCATTGGCTCTTTTACTCATTTTCATCTTACTATATTTTACCTTTGGTTCTATAAAACAAGGTGTTTTAATTTTTACTGCCATCCCCCTTTCTGCCATTGGTGGGGTATTCGCACTTTGGCTTCGCGATATGCCGTTTAGTATATCCGCAGGTGTCGGCTTTATTGCTCTTTTTGGAGTTGCTGTATTAAATGGCATTGTACTTATTGCCGAGTTTAATCGATTAAAACAAAATGGAATATCAGATGTGTTTGAACGTATTTACCAAGGTACGCGAACTAGATTACGGCCTGTGGTAATGACAGCTTCAGTAGCATCCTTGGGTTTTTTGCCCATGGCACTTTCGCAAACCTCTGGAGCAGAAGTACAACGCCCATTGGCTACGGTAGTCATTGGAGGTCTTATAACCGCTACGTTTTTAACATTAGTGGTCTTGCCAGTGCTCTATTATTATTCAGAGAAAAAAATAAAAATGAAAGCAAATAAAACAGTTATGGTGCTGCTCATTGGGATTTTGGGAAGTATAAACAACATAACCGCCCAAAACAATGCTACAATTAGGGTATACCAAAACCTTGATGAAGTTATTGAAGTGGCCCTAAAGGACAATCCCAATGTGAAAATTTCAGACTTTCAGACACAACAGGAATACGCTTTAAAAGGAGCAAGTTTCAGTTTGCCAAAAACAGATGTTGGTTTGGAATATGGACAAACCAATAGTGCTGTTAATAATGATACCCGCTTTACAATTAGTCAGACATTTGCATTCCCAACACTTTATGCTAGTCAAAACAAATTATCAAAAGCAAAACTAAAAGTAAGTGAATTACAACAGACAGTAGTAAAAAATGAATTAATCGCACAGATAAAAGAAGTGTATTACGGGCTGTGGCACTTAAAAAGCAAGAAAACACTGCTACAAAAACAAGACAGTATTTACGAAAGGTTTGCACATGCGGCCAATCTTAGGTTCAAAACAGGTGAAAGTAATGCTTTGGAAAGAGCAACGGCCCTGACCGAATTGGTGGAGATAAAAATATTGATACAGAACAATAATGCTGAAATCAGTAGTTATCAGTTGCAACTGCAAAATTTATTAAATTCTGATGGTCTGATAGATATTAATGTGGGTAATCTTGAAATGAAATCTTCAATGATTTCCAAAATGAAGGATTCAACATTATATTCAAACAATCCAATAATCTCATTTTATAAAGAGGGTGTTGTTGTTGCCGAAAATGAAAAGTCAGTGGAAGTTTCAAAAATGCTTCCCGATATCACCATAGGTTATTTTAACCAATCCTTTGCAGGGAATGGGGAAACTGCAAATGGTATAGCAACGGTATATGACTCAGGAGATAGGTTTACAGGAGTGCAATTAGGATTGAGTATCCCTATTTGGTTTAAGCCACATTCGTCCAGGATAAAAGCCGCTAAAATTCATAAATTGGAAAACGAAGCAAAGCTTCAAGCTGTTAAAAACACCACACAAACAGAACTAAAAACTCTCTTTGAAAAATTCCATAAAGACCAACTTAATTTGAAAAATTATGGTGCTAATGCGCTGCCACAGGCGGGACTGTTATTAAAATATTCACAACGTGGTTTTCAGGAAGGAGAAATAGGATACATCGAATATATACAAGGACTCAACAGGGCTTTGACGATTCAAACCAAATATCTGGATTTTGTGAATAATTACAATCAAACCCTTATCAAACTAGAGCGACTAATCGTTAAATAATTATAAAATGAAAAATATATTCAAAATAATACTTTTCACTACAATTCTTACCACTAGCGGATGTAAGGATAAGACTTCTAAGGTCCACGAAGATATGGGTTTAGAAAAAAATGAAAACCTAGTGGAATTGACCGATGCACAATTGGCAATGACCCAAATCAAAATTGGAAAAGTAGAAAAACGAAAAATTGGCAACGAATTAACCGTAAATGGAATGATAGACGTGCCTCCACAAGGCAATATATCCATTACCGTCCCATATGGAGGGTTTTTGAAATACACGGAGATGCTTCCAGGAAGCAGGTTAAAAAAAGGGCAACTGGTGGCAAAGGTCGAAAATCCCGAATTTATTGAGTTTCAAAGGGATTATTTGGAAGTCTTGGCCAAAAACGACTTTCTAAAAGCGGATTTTGAACGGCAAGAAATATTATATAAAGAGGAAGTAACATCGGCAAAAACATTTCAACAAGCCAAGAGCATGTATTTAACCAATAATGCCAATATTCAGGCATTGGAAAGTAAATTGCGATTAATAGGCATTGACCCACTAAGTGTTCAAAACGGAAAGATGTCGGCATCAATAAATATCTATTCACCAATAAGTGGGGTAGTTCGTGAAGTATTCCTAAACACTGGTAAATTTTTTGAACCCCAAGATGTTTTGATGGACATAACAGATGCATCAGATTTGCATGTTGAACTTAAAGTGTATGAAGATAATATTCCCCTTATAAACAATGGCCAACGGATTCGTTTTCGCTTGGCAAATGCTCCGGATAAATGGATGGAAGCCGAAGTATTTCTTATAGGCAATACTGTTCGCGATGATAGGTCGATTACCATTCATGGGCATCTTAAAGAAAAAAACAAGGACTTGTTACCTGGAATGTTTGTAAATGCAAATATTGAAGTTGGGGCACAAGAACAATATGCCATCCCAGAAGAGGCTATCGTACGTTTTGATGGCAAACACTATATTTTTAAATCGCTTGGAAAACGAAAAGAAGGTAAAAATACCATGAATGATTTTGAAATGATAGAGATTATTAGAGGTAGTGAAGAAGAAGGTTATGTTGCTTTTACCATTCAAAATGAATCACAGGGTTTACATGAAATCCCTTTGGTTTTACAGGATGCTTTTACACTTTTGGCTACAGCTAAAAACAGTGAGGAAGAAGGCGGACACGGGCACTAACACAAGATATAGGTAGTGCTTACATTAACAACTTTTTTTGTATATTAAAAGATGAAGAAAACATTCATACTTACAACCACAATTCCGGCTTCTCCCAAAAAGGTGTACAAGGCCTGGCTTAATTCGAAAGCACATTCTGCAATGACGGGGGGATCTCCGGCCATTATTAATAATGAGGTCGATCAACCCTTTGCAGCCCATAATGCCTATTTATGGGGAAAGAACCTAGAACTTGTTCCCAACAAAAAAATAGTACAGACCTGGCGTACCACTGGTTTTAAACCTACGGATGAAGATTCACAAATAGAGGTCACCTTAGAAAAACATCCCGATGGCACATTGTTGACATTAACACATATTAAGGTTCCGGAACAAGAAGCTCATGTAGAACAGGGGTGGGTCACGCATTATTTTGAACCCATGGACGTTTATTTTAAGAACAAATCAAAAGAAAAAAAATGAAGACAGTAAGAGTGCAATATACCGTTCAACAAGCTTTTGTAGAGCAAAACAAAAAAAATATTCAAGCTGTTATGGATGTCTTAAAAGAAAACCCCATAGAAGGCATGTACTATTCTTCTTATCAATTGGCAGACGGAAATTCGTTTATGCATGTAAATATGGCCAAAGACGATGAAACCATGTCCAAATTAAATGAGGTGGAGACCTTTACCCGTTTTAGAATGCAACTGAAAGCCAGTAACCCCACAAACCCGCCAAAAGCTGAAGTACTCTCATTGGTAGGGACTAGTTGGGAGATATAAAATATGCTGATTTGATTAACCCATTTTAGTAGGTTATTCTTAGTATTGTATTTAATTTGAAAATAGTTGAAGTTTCAATGGGCAAATCTCCAAATACCTTACTTATTATTCTTGCTTTTTTTTCCATTTATGTAATTTGGGGATCTACCTATCTTCTAAATAAAATTGCCGTTACTGAGTTGCCACCATTTATGTTGGCTTCCATTCGATTTATTAGTGCTGGAATTTTAATACTTATTCTATCCAAGATAATGGGTATTAGCATATCCATTACCAAAAAACAATTATTGAATACCATAATTGCGGGATTTCTGTTTCTAACTTTTGGAAATGGAGTCGTTGTTTGGGCACTTAAATATGTGGATAGTGGATTTGCGGCCCTCGAAATATCGGCTCAACCCCTCGTTGTTTTGTTGTTAATGCGCATTCTTCAGGGCAAAAAAATTCAACCGATGTCTATTGTAGGAGTCATTCTTGGCGTTATAGGAGTCTATTTGCTTGTAAGTCAAAAGCAACTGATCAGTCAGGAGAATTCTATCATAGGAATGGTCATGATTTTTGTATGTATGGTAAGCTGGGGGTATGGTAGTTTATTCGTAGCCAAGGCCGATTTACCGTCCAACTATTTTGTAAATACGGGGTTTCAGATGCTTACAGGCGGTATCATGTTATTGATATCGAGTATACTGTTTGGAGAGACCTGGACCAACCCAATAACATGGAGCAGTCCTGTACAATATTCCATGATACTCCTAATTATTTTTGGAAGTATAGTGGCCTTTACTTCATTTAACTATTTACTAAAAATTGTCTCTCCTGAAAAAGTGGCCACTTCTACTTATGTAAATCCCATAATTGCACTATTACTGGGTTGGTATTTTTTAAATGAACATATTTCAACCCAATCAGTAATTGCCGCTATCATTCTCTTAACTGGCGTTTATTTTATTAACACTAGAAAAAAACTAGTGCTGCTCTCAAGGTTTAGAAGCAAGCTTGGGACCAAGCCAAATGTCAATTAGGATAAATTCCTCGAATTTTATTTATATTGAGTAGTATTAAGGAAATAAGACAGCCACTGGATCCAATTCCACATAAAAGGCGGGAGCAAAGGTAAGTCCCATTTGGTTGGGAGCGGCATCTGTATAGGGTGCCATACATAATAGTCTATTTTTTATGAAATCGGTTTTAATTACCGTCATTCCGAAAAGATTTTCTGACCCTAAAATAATACTTCCTTTCTTCCCCCAGGGTTCCCAAGGCCCATGAATTGAAGAAGACTTGTAAAGACGTACATTTTTATCCACTTCCTCATCTGATTGCCCTTCGTAAAGCCGGTTGCAGGTAGACACTATTAAATAATACACATCATTTTCTAAGTCATAATGTATTTTTGGAAGTTCCAATTGCGTAAAATCAGCACCATCGGGTAGGGTTGTGGGTGGATATAACTTTGCTATGCGAAACATATTCTCATCCTCTTCCAACAGAGCATGCGCCATAGCATTTTGGTGCGTACCGATCTTGGCTGCCCAAAAAAGATGGATATTATCCTCTGAATCAACAAAAACAAAGGGATCGCGCCAGGCCAGAATAGGACCGCCGCTTTCTCCATCATTGTGACCAATTAGTTCCGGTCGGTCCAAATAATATCCTAGGTCGGTAATTGTTGTCCAGTCCCTTATAGGTGAAGATAAGGGTTGAGCCGCAATAGTATCAATATCATATCCATTATTGGAAATGGCCAATGCAATGTTTTGGAGGAAGTTGTGGTCCTGGTCCACTTCATATAAACCGGTATAGGCCACCAATTTTTTACCATTGGGCAAAACTTCTACAGAACCGCTCCAAATGCTTTTCGAATCGTGTTTACCCTCACCTAATCTCGCTTTTAAAAAGCATCCCTCATCCTTCCAGGTTGTCCCATCATCGCTTGAACTAAAGTGCCTTATATGAAATGGATATGAATTACGATCCGCAGAATCCATCTCAGTTCCGTCCTCTTTTATGCGGCTTACCGCCAGGCAATAAAGGTGAATCATATCATCTTCACAATAAGACCAAGCATCCCATAAATAAAGTAAGGGATGTCGAATTCCCTCTCTAAACACCTGATCATGCGCAAGTGGAATATTTTGGTCCATAGATGAATTATATTAAAAGTTGTCCCTGATTTTAAGTGTACAAAATTACATTAAATATACTGCTTTTCTCCTTTTATGATGCTTTGATACAAGTACGTTATATTATGTTTTAAAAAAAATACGCGATAGGATGTAATAATTTATTGTTTCAGCCACTAATTAAGAAAAACATAGTGCGATTAAACATTAATGTGCTTAGAATAGCACAAAAAATTAAAACAATATAGTATGAAAATTAAAGAAGCAGCCGATTTTTTTAAGGGCTTGATCAGTGGAACTAAAAAAAAATCCGAGATAAGAGTCTATGAAAAATTTATTGGGATTTTATCCAGTTTAAAAAACAAGGATTTGACGGAAGGGCAATTGCAATCCATAGAAAATAAGCTTGATACATTACAGTTAAATAAAGAAACTGGTACCTCGAAAAAATATACTAAAAAGCAACTTGGCAATTTTGAAAAATATTTAAAAAAAGAATTTTCTTTTATTATGGAAGGATATTATACTGCTTTGGGCATGTCATTCGGATTGGCTTTAGGTACTGCCTTAGGCACAATGGCTGACAGGACATTAGGAATTGCGTATGGAACATCGTTTGGCATGATGATCGGATTGTTTATAGGTGTATTTATGGATGCGGAAGCAAAAAAACAGGGTCGGGTATTGCAAACAAAACCTCAGTAAATGCAATAGCTTTTCGGTAAGTAATGTTGCATAAAGGTTGGAAATTGGATACGATTACTAGACCTTTCGCATAAAATAATAAATTTCCAGAGTGAGCAGCGATTTTTATACATCATCAATTTTACCCTATGCCGGGATCATCATCAAGATATGTAGAGCGTATACCAATAGTCAAGAAGATTTCGAGGATTATTATCAAGAAGTCTGTCTTCAAATCTGGAGATCTAAAGACATATTTCGGGAAGAATCAAAATGGTCTACCTGGATATATAGATTGTCTTTGAATGTATGTCTGACGTTGTTAAAGAAGAAGAAAAACAATGGACAACATTTTGCTTCTGATCATCTACCTGCCGAGGCAACAGATGATAGCCTTGCATTCGCAGACGAATCCCTTAATCAGTTATATGATGCAATAAAGCAATTATCTGAAGTGGACCGTGCGGTAATTTTACTTTATCTGGAGGATAAGCCCTATCAGGAAATCGCTGATATCATTGGAACAAGTCCTAACAACATTGCGGTACGTATTACACGAATTAAAGAACGTTTAAAAAAAATATTAAAGTAATAAACTAGTGCATGGAAAAGTCAATTGAATCAATTTGGAAAGAAGGTTTTTTGAAGAGCGATGCTTTAGTGGCTCCTAAGCTTAATAATCTATACACTCAGAAATCAAAACATATTATCGATAAGTTTAATAGAATGTTCAAGATAAATTTGATTGCTTTAGTTGCATTCTCGATTTTCGTTTTGATTGCATCATTCATAATGGGAATCCCCTATATGGGCATATCCGTTTTTATACTCCTTAATGTAATCGTTATTATCAACAAAAAACTACTGGATTCATTGCAGGAAATCGATAAGGGCGTAAGTAGTTATGAATACCTAACGGCATTTAATAGCTGGATGAAGAAACAGGTATCGATAAATAAGAGAATGTCCACATTTATTTATCCCATACTGTTTCTATCTGTAGTTATTGGCATTTGGGTTTCAAACGACTTTCAGGACTTTTTTACCGCGATAATGGCGCGTCCGAATGAAATTTATTTGATGAATGGGATTCCAGTATTTTGGTTACTGGGAGTGATTTTGGTTACATGTATTTTTGCCTTAATTGGAGGACGAATTTATAAGTGGGATGTGAATTTGATGTATGGAAGTTTATTTAAAAAATTGGACGAAATAGTGGCCGATATAGAGGAGTTACGAGCTTAAAAGAAATAGAGGTAGTGTAAAATATACTGAACAATTAAGACACATAGGGTTAACCATTATTTTTTAGCATCTCTATATGTCGCATTAATCGAATAACATCAGTTTCTAGTGTCCCATTATACACTCCACGAATGTAGTCTTCCCCATCTACCAGGATAAGATTTTCTGTATGGATGAAATTGTTTTCGTCCTGCGTTTTCATAAAATCTTCATCGGCAAAATAACCATTCCGGGCTATGGTATAGATTTCTTCTTTATTTCCAGTCACTAAATTCCATCTATCGCTATTTACCATATTGTTTTGGGCATATTCCGCTAATACTTCTACAGTATCATACCATTGCATTACCGAATGGGACAAGAACATAATTTCTCCATCATCTAGATAGTTATCCTGCAAACTAGCCATGTTCTTGGTCAGCTTTGGACAGATTCCTAGGCAAGATGTAAAAAAGAAATTTGCGACGTAAATTTTGCCCTTCTAAGTTGAATTTGTAATGATTCTTGGATATATTGATCTTCCTTCGGAATATTTTCGCTAAAATGTGATTAATTTTATATTTTACACATAATATTCAAACAGACAAGAACTAAGTAATGGAAAAGAATAAGCTTATCGGACTGGGTTTCTCAATAATTGCATCCATTTTTTGTGTGGTTTTTGCATTGCAAACCGATTTAGAAATTGGTCTTAAAAGCTATTTAAGTCTAGACTACCTAATGCAATTAACACCTCTGATAATTAGTGTAATGCTCTTAGCGGGAGGGGTTTTCTTAATTATTAAACATGCACATGCGATTCCGGCCTTAGCGCTTTTTGGATTTACAGCATTGGAGGATATTATCTTTAATTGGTTCGGAATAACCACGAGCTATCTGCCAATCTACGCCATAGTAGTATTTTTTTGTTGTGCTCTCATAGCATTGTGGATAGTGTATTCAAATATGTTTGATATAAAACGTTTGTCGGTCAAGGAAGGGGCTCTCGCTTTGATTTTTGGGACCGCGGTCAATCTTTTACCTTCTTTTCTGTAATCCAAGAAAAGTTTGGGAATTAATCAATATTCCTTTATTCCTACTGTACTTTCAATATCTATTTGATACCCAATATTTTTCTGAACAATCTTAGTTCACATTGATAAAATTTGCAAAATTTAGTTTTGACCATCTGGTATTTGGAATGTTGATCCATTGGATTTGAAATTAGTATTTACCCATTAGTAACCAATTCCATTAAAATGTCACAAAAATAATTTAGGCGAGTGCTCCCGGATCCATTTTATTTATCGTTTTACAGGTAAATTGTCACAATAATATCTTGCTTTAAAGTTGTAAGGCGTTTCTTAAAGTCTTCAAGATATAACCTTTACCAATGCTTCGGTAAATAATTACAGGCTTTTGGACATTAATACAAGAGCTTCGGACAAAACCACTTTTTTATAATTAGTAGTTAACTTAATTTGATTCAAGGTATGAATTTGTGGGACTGGAATTCGACGAAGGTAGTCGATATAGAATTTTTAATTGATTCTTAAATACCGTCTCAATGAGATTTGGTAGAAACTAAATTGAATAATTAGCATTCATTAATCTTAATTAAATATTATGGCATACAATTTAAAAGATACTAGCGTCATTTTGGTAGTGAACATTGGGGAAATTTTAAACTATTGTAAATATCCCATCCCGGATAATAAATTAAAGGAATGGGTAGACTTTTTTGATGATAGGGGAGATCCTCCTGGAAATGGCAATAATTTCAATTCAAAAATAGATAAATCTAAAAAGATCATTTGGAGGGGTTTCCCTAAAGATTCAGAAAATCATGCTGATACAGTAGAAATACTCAGTATAAAAAAAATAGGGGGTTCATCTCTTTTAAAGAAGGACAAATATAATGATTTAAATGGTAAAGGAGTAGTGGTTGGTCATGTCAAGAACCAGGACGATTTGACCGGAATTGAAATATATGAAATAACTTTTACTATTAATAAAGATACCGAAAAACCATATACTATAGACCCAAAAATGCATATGTGAAACTAATTAATTATTAAAAACTGTAATAATGAAAACGACTAATCGCCTTTTAATTCTAACGGCAATCCTGTGCCTTGTTGCTTGTAAAGCTAAATTTCCACTTACAATTTTTTCAAATCAGGTACATGTAATTACACTTTACGTCAATACTAATAATATTGATCAAACCAACATAGAGAAGAATGCGAATTTTGGACAGGCACCTGGCATTTCGAATGAAGAGTATACAACTTATGTGAGAAGGGGAGACATAGTCATTTGGCGAGGTGTTTCTATCAATGATCCATTGGATATAGTAAATATCACCACAATAGAACATGATACATTGGATGATAATAGTAAAAACTTTTTTGATAAAAACATGATAAGAGGAAATGGAGATGATCACGAAACCGTTGTAGGAACCTTAAAAAAAGGCAATCGTGGTGAATTCCAAAAATACATATTAAAGTTCACCGTCTTAGATAATGGAGAGCCACGTAATGGTACATTTATAATAGACCCGAAAATGCATATGTGAAACTGACCAATAATTATGTCTTTTAAGGTAAAAGCCTGCTATTTAATAAGCTTTGTATGTTGTACTATTCATGGTGTTGCTGGACAAGATCAGCAATTTGTGGATAGTCTCATTGAACTATATAAATCGGGAACTTACCAAGAAGATGAAGTTGTTATCCTTAGAAATATAGCAAAATATGAGATAGATCCCGAAATAAAACTTGAATTTTCGGACCTATTGATCAAAAAAGCTTCTCCGGATTCTTTATTCTATTTTCTCCATATTGGACATTTACAAAGAGGCAATGCTTTACTCGACAAGGCAAATTATGCTCTCGCACTGGAATCTTATTTTGAAAGCCTAAATTATGCGGATCGTAGTGATGATGATGTGGGAATTGGTTCCTTAAACATTTCAATTGCGGATGCTTATTCCAATATTGGCAATTCCAATAATGCCGAAATCTACTATAATAAAGGAATTCAATTATTACGGAAGATCAATGATTCTGTTCGGTTGGCAACAGCCTTAGTAAACGTTGGAGACGAATATTTTAAAAATAATAAATTCGATTTAGCAATACAGAATTATGACGAATCAGGTCTTATCTTCAAGAACCTTGATCACTTAAGGGGTACTGGCTATAACTTAGGTAATATGGGCATGGTATATGCCAGGCAGGGAAAGGATGTACTGGCAAAAGGGAATCTCAGTGAAGCCATAACAATTCTCGAGGGCCTGGAGCACTATCTGCCGATTTCGGTCTATCTTATCTACCTGTCCGATATTGCTCTAAAGCAGAATGATTTTCCTGCTGCACTCAGTTATGCCCACAAAAGCCTTGAATTAGCACGGCTTTATGACCTAAAAAAGGAAATTAGCGATGCAAACCTTAAACTTGCAGAACTTTATGAACTAGCTGGAAACCAAGAAGAATCGAGCAAATATTACAGGAATCATATTGTATATAGGGACAGTGTCAACAACTTAGAAGTTGTACAGCAAATGGCCAATCTGCGTACCAATTACGAAGTTTCCCAAAAGCAGATTGAAGTGGATCTGCTCAACCAACAACAAAGAAATCAGCGCATCATTGTTATCGCCACGGCAATTGCTTTGTTTTTAATCGGTCTTTTGGCATTTGGGTTATATAGACGTAACAAGTACATTCAAAAAACCAAGCGTATCATTGAGAACGAACGGAACCGTTCGGAAAGCTTGCTGCTCAATATCCTCCCCGAAGAAACTGCTGAGGAACTAAAGGAACATGGCAAAGTAAAGGCCAAAAAAGTTTGAATCTATAACTGTATTGTTTACCGATTTTAAAGGATTTACACATTATGCAGAAAATTTAGATCCAGAAGAATTGGTAGAAAGTGTTGGCCACTATTTTTCAATTTTCGATGACATAATGGAAAAGTATGGGCTCGAAAAGATCAAAACCATTGGGGATTCTTATATGTGTGCCGGTGGATTGCATTATCATAAAGCAGATCATGCAACTAAAATGGTACAGGCAGCTATTGAAATCTTGGATTTTGTCATTGAAACCAAAAAGGATTCGACTAAAGGTCAAATTCACTTTGATATCCGTATCGGGATCAATACCGGGCCCGTTGTTGCAGGTGTTGTGGGTAGTAAGAAATTCTCTTATGATATTTGGGGCGATACCGTTAATGTGGCCTCGCGGATGGAATCCAACTCGGAATCCGGGAAAATTAATATATCGGAAAACACCTATCTGCTGATAAAAGATTCATTTGATTGCGAATATAGAGGGGAAATTAAAGCTAAAAACAAGGGTATGATGAAGATGTATTTTGTAAATAGTATAACTGACAAAACCTTGTTGACAGATAACGAACTGCCCCATAAATCGTTGGTTTAGATGTAATTTGATTGTTTTTTACAAGAGCATCCAAAATACAACCTACAAAGGAAGTTGCTCCATGTGCTGTACTGCCTCTGGAGTCATATTTTCCAAGGTTATTTCCGCTATTCGTATTCTAACCAGTCTCAGGGTTGGAAACCCGACCGCAGCCGTCATTTTTCGAACCTGACGGAATTTACCCTCCTTTAACGTAATGCTGATCCAGGAATTTGGGCGATGTCGATTTATCCTAATTTTTTTATCTGCATCTATTAGGGTAGGAGCGATTGCTAATTTGACGACCATACAAGGTTTTGTTTGATATTTCTTTCCATCAAAGCCAATTTCTACCCCCGTTTGTAAATGTGCAATAGCTTCGTCCGTAATTTCGCCATCCAATTGTGCATAATACTCTTTTTCCACACCAGACCGGTTAATGGTATCACTCAATTTTCCGTCTGTAGTCAATAAAAGTAAACCTTCCGATTTTTTATCCAACCTTCCAATAGGCATAATGTTCGTTGGGAAATCATACAGTTCACCCAAAAACCGCTTCGTTCGATTTTCCCTTGCATCGTTGGAACCCAATTGACTGAGTATTCCGTAAGGTTTGTAGATTTTAAAATGAAGGTGTGGTGTTTTTGACATGAGTGTGGTAAAGGTAGTAAAGACGCTTAAGATTTTATTTACGAAATATCATATGTGAATCTAATTAAACCAAAGGAGAATTTACAATTATTGAAAAAGTATTCTCTGATATTGACTATATTCCGTCTTTTATCCGCTAAATCAATTATAAAGGAACCCAATCAATGAAATTCAGCACCAAGCGCAGATGGCAAATCATTAAATATTATGTCATTGGATGGACGATTGCATTTATATTTTTGGCCATTGTTAGGGGAGAAGGTACTATTGAGAAGGGCTCTGTGGATATTGAGTTTCCAAGGAGCCTGTTTATTGCTGTTATTTTTGGTCTCGTTTTCGGTAGCATCTCCGGATATGCCCAACTACTTACAGAAGAACGCATCTACAAACGCATATCCATTCAAAAACTGTTGACCCTCAGATTCCTTTATGCATTTCTTTTTCTGTTTTCAATCATTTTGATAGCCTATACTATGGTCACTTTATTTTTTGGAGTGACTATCGAATTGATTCCCTTTATTTTTGAACCAGGGAGTTTTGCCATCTATCTGTATATTTTAACTATCGATATTTTTATGCTTTTTTTAAGGCAGGTAAACCTGTTGCTTGGTCACAACAATCTGGGAAAGCTAGTACGCGGGAAATTCTATACTCCCCGGGAAGTTGAGCGGATTTTCATGTTTCTTGATCTCCAATCCTCAACAACAATTGCTGAAAGATTAGGCCATATCAAATACAGCATGATGATCCAAGACTGCTTTAACGATTTGGGGGTAGTAGTGGAAAACGAGGCAGAAATCTACCAATACGTTGGCGATGAGGTAATCCTGACCTGGAAGTTACAGGATGGGCTAAGAAATCAGAATTGCCTCAACGCCTACTATAATTTTAAACAACAACTGGACAAGAAACAGGAATATTATCTCCAAAAGTACAATTGCAACCCCTTTTTTAAAGCAGGAATACATGCAGGTACTGTCACGGTGACCGAGGTGGGCAAATACAAAAAAGAAATTGCCTACCACGGTGATACAATCAATACTGCTGCCAGAATACAGGGTAAATGCAATGAATTCAATCAAGCGCTATTGATTTCCGAGCATTTAAAGGACCTGTTGGGAAAGACCCAGTTCATCTTTGACAAATTGGGGAGTATTGCCCTAAAAGGTAAAGAGCAGGAGGTACTTATTTATGCTACCGCTAGCTCGTCAAAACTATAACACAGCTGAAGGACTACTAATACTTGGATAACTTCATAGCTCAAAACTGTAACAAATGTGGAAAAACGCGGTCTTATTAGATGTTATCCATTTATAAAACATTTATGAAACATCTAATTTTACTTCTATTAAGCTGTTTTGTGCTACCATTGGCGGCACAATCGACCAATACTAATACTGTAAAGGACTGGCAAGACGATCTCAGTTTCCTTCAAGATACAGTTCATAGCGAATATTCGTTTTTATTTAAAAAAACTACTGCTGAAGATTTTGATAAGGAGGTGGAAACACTTTATAAAAACATTCCAAATTTACAGGAACATGAAATAGTAGTAGGCTTCGCTCGAATAGTATCATTATTTAAATATGGGCATACAGTTCTTGGCTTTAGGAACCAACCTTATGCATTCCATCAATTGCCCTTTAATTTATATCATTTTAACGATGGTGTTTTTATTCAGGGTGTACATAAAAATTATGAAAATGCACTTGGAGCAGAGGTTGTAGCGGTCGCTGGTGTTCCAATTTCAGAGGTGTTAAAAGCAATTTATCCGGTAGTTCCAGTAGAGAATGATCAGTTCTTCAAGGCTTATGCTGGAGGGTACTTGAGTATCCCAGAAGTTTTGCATGCACAGGGTGTGATCAAGGAACTAACTGAAACAGTTGAATTAACATTAAGGAAAGAAGGAAAGACTTTTGAGCAAACTTTTAAAGCGCTGCCAAAAGGTGAACGGGTACCCACAAAATATGGTTTGGTACAACAAGATGGTGACTGGTTGGATGCAAGGAACAATGATGAAACACCCCACTACCTTAAAGATCTCGATAAAATCTATTATTACGAATATCTAAAGGAACAAAAAACAGTTTATATAAGGCATAGCCAAATCCAAGATGATTCCTTGGAAAACATTCCAACTTTCTATAAACGGGTATTTGATTTTATAGAGACGAATGATGTGGATCGTTTAGTATTGGATGTACGGTTAAATGGTGGTGGGAACAACTACAAAAATAAACCTATTGTTACTGGAATAATAGGTTCCGAAAAAATAAATAAAACCGGAAAGCTTTTTGTCATCCTTGGTAGGCGTACATTTTCTGCTTGTCAGAATCTGGTGAACGAATTGGATAATTATACCAATGCAATTTTCGTTGGCGAACCCACCTCTGAAAATATTAATTTTTACGGAGATAATAATAGAGTAGAATTGCCACACAGTAAAATTCCAGTCTATTTATCCTTCGCATGGTGGCAGGACAAACCACAATGGGAAAACGGACCATGGACAGCACCACATATAGCAATTGATATGAGTTTTGAAGAATATAGATCAAATCGAGACCCAGTTTTGGATGCCGCATTGAAGTTTTCTGACACTAATTTTGTCATTGATCCAATGGCACATATTACCAATTTATTTATGGCTGGAGAGATCGAAACTCTTAAAAGTGAAACCTCAAGAATGGCAAAGGACCCAAAGTATCAATTTTTTGACTTCGAAGGTCAATTTAATCGTGCCGGGTACAATATGTTGGGCAGTGGACAACATGAGAATGCAATATTTGTTTTTCAATTGATAACCGATATGTATCCGGATTCTGCGAATGCCTGGGATAGTTTGGCTGAAGGTTACTTAAAAGCTGGTAATACCGAAAAGGCCACTGAATATTATAACAAGGCCATTGCTATGGATCCAGATGGTCCAACAGGGAGAAATGCAAAAGAAATGTTGGGGTCTATAGTTAAAGGAAATGAATAATAATAATAATAATTGGATGAACTCAAATATATTTAGTCTATAATAAAGAAAAATCAAATGTTCAAAGCGAAACCTATTCACAGAATTATTTTTATAATAGTTCTTTTGGGTTTTATGTCCTGTTCCTCCGATAATGGGGAAACAAACAATGACCCTGTTATTGAATCCAATCAAAATCCTGTGGAAGATCCAATGGAAGAAGTTTCCTTGGAACAGCGAATACAAGCCATTATAAATTCGAAGGTGGGTGAAGACAAATTGGTTGGAGTGGCAATGTCTATTAGGGTGGATGGGGTAGAACGTTGGGCATTTACTGGAGGTGTTTCCGAACAAAATGTTCCGGTTGCCAAAAATATGCGATTTGGCATTGCAAGTATCACCAAAACGGTTGTAGCCGCCACCATCTTAAAACTGGAGGAAGAAGGATTATTAAGTCTGCAGGATCCAATTAGTAAATGGCTTACCTTGAATTCGGACAATGTGGATGAATCCATTACTATCTTTCAATTACTCAATCATCTTACCGGACTTAAGGGGTATTTTCAACATTCGGATATTTGGCCAAGGGTGGAAGATAACCTCGATAACCCCATCAATCCTTTGGAACTGGTGGACTATATTGGTGAACCACTATTTCTTCCAGGGGAACAATATCAATATTCCAATTCAAACTATCTAATTCTTGGATTAATCATAGAAGCAGTAGCTCAAAAGACCGTTGGGGAGGTCATGCGGGAAAAATTCTGGGGGCCTTTGGAGCTGAACAGCATGTATTTTGGTGCCAACGAACCCATAGGTGGAACCCTTGCTATACCTTGGAGGGATTCGAACGGGGATGGTACCCTAGAAAATATTTCGCAAGAATTTAGAGCCGCCTACCATAGTATCTTTTATACAGCTGCCGATGTTTTCGCTACGGCTTCCGATCTTTCCATGTGGGCACAACATCTGTTCAATGGAAGTGCTGTGACTCCAACTTCTTTGGAAAAAATGCTCACTTTTATCAATATTGACGATCCCATCTTCAACGGCTATGGCTTGGGAATACGCCGGGTTCGTTTAGCGAACAGGACTACCTGGGGGCATACAGGGGGAATGAGGGGTTATGGTTCTTATATGTTTTATGATCCCATTTCCAAGGTAAGTATCGCCATGTTGAACAACCAGAGCAGGTCTGAAAATGGGCCATTGTTGCGCTACGATCTAGTTCAGCAAACCCTGTTTGAGGTATTTGCCGAATTAAATCGGGAAGCCGAGGGAAATTAGAAAACCGAATTAGTATACTAACTTTTTTAGTCAACAAAATCTTCAATAATTATTGCTGCAATAATTCAATATAGGGAAGGATTGTTTTTGATATTTACTTCCGGTATCCTTTCGAATTTGAGATTAAAAGCTAACTAAATATTCATTATTTCCAAAAGGACTACTTCGCAAGGAACCAGATACGATAGATCAATTTTTCCAATGCGCATTCTTAATAGTCTCAGGGTTGGAAACACAACCGCGGCCGTCATTTTACGTACCTGACGGAACTCACCGTAATTAGTAATTATGTTATTACTAAGGGGTATACATCAAAACAATTTACTTAATAAATTTGACCTGAATCGAGAACCTATAGGGATATTGTGCACTCCGATTACTGACCAATATCATTTTTTATGGGTAGCGATTACATTATCTTTTTACCATTCACCTTTGTAAGGGAACTAACTATTCAAGAAAATGAAAAATGGAAGCTTTAGAAAAAAACATTTGTGAGAGTTGTGGGATGCCAATTCGTAATATGTCCAAATTTGGCTCATACGAAGACGGGAGTGTAAACACAGAATTTTGCCGTTCCTGCTATTGGAAAGGGAAATTCACCGACCCTGAAATTTCAATGCAGCAAAAAATTGAAAATAACATAACCATTGCAGAGAAAATGGGCATGCCCAGGGCCGAAGCTGCAAAGTTGGTAAAGGCAACAATTCCAAAACTTAAACGATGGAAAAAATCCAGTAAATCTTACCAAACTAATTAAACGATGAAAAAGAATAAAGACCGTTTTTCTTTCCTTCAAATTTTAGTAGGTTTGGAAGGTATCGCGATAATAATTGCCTGCTATTTGACACTCTTTCTAAAATCATTTAGAGATTGTTGGGGATTGAGCAAAAAAGAAGTAGAGCATTCATTTCCAGGTGATTGGGTAGTCAAAAAACCAAAAAAACAGTTCACCCATGCTGTTAAAATAAATGCCCCAGCGAAATATGTATGGCCTTGGATTGCACAAATCGGCTACGGTCGGGGAGGATTTTATAGTTACGAGGCATTGGAAAAAATGATTGGTATCAATATCCAAAATTCCGATATAGTACTCCCTAAATTTCAA
>CAXMOE010000029.1:0-9102 GCA_964194835.1 uncultured Flavobacteriaceae bacterium
AGGGGAGAAGGCAAAATCAAAACCTTCATAATTCCCAGTTTCATCCATACCGTCATCTTTATACTGGGCAACTATCCATTCGCCTTCCATCATAATGTTTCTTATTCCAGGAACATCTCCTTCATCGTTACCATTACAGTCTCTCTGTAATATCAGTTCATAATCCGTACCTTCTATCTCAAATTTCAAACGATCGTTCCTAAGGTCGCTCAATGGCCATTCAAAACTTACTCCTGGTTCATTACCCATCGTAAGTGCCATAACCAAACGTCCCTGTGGATTAGCAGTTATTGCCCAAATTCCTTCAGAAGTAGATTCACCATTACTTAAGCCTCAAAATTAAACTCCCAGCCTAATAAACGATCTATCTCTACTCCATTGTTCTTCACCTTCTTAATGATCCAGCTACATTCCTTAAGTATTTCCCTTAAGGTATTGGGATCATCATTCACGGCATCACAAAGTCTCTTCATTATGATCCTGTTTCCACCTTCGGAATAAAGTTTAATTTTACCTTCACCTATATCATATACAAACCATTCCAGGGTAAAGTCTACAAGAACATCAAATTCCAATTTTAACAGTACTCCATGATCACTTATACGAGTGCTCCAAGTTCCCATTAAAACATTTCCTTGTCTATCCTTTACTTCAACTCCACCATTCTCTGAAAAGTTCATTAAATACTCAAAGTACTGATCTGTTTGGCTTAGGTTATCCCTTTCTACCTCATGAATCAACCAAGGACACTCTACAAGGTAACTGTCCAATCGATCTTTGGTAAAGTCGTCATCATTATAATCGTTATCGTCATCCTCATCGCAGGCATCCTTAGCATTTTCTATGGCATTGGCCATTTCTGCGTTACTATCAACAACTATTGTTGTACCATCAAAAAGTTTAAGAGTAACAGGAAAATCAATGCTGATTAAATCATTATCATCCAATCCAGCAAAGAAACGTCTCATTTGTTCATCGTTTTCCACGACTACACTTCCCGTTTGTTGCTCATTAATATCGAACGTATATAGGGTTATTGGATATACAAAGTCTATACATTCTATATCATCATCATCGCCACCTTCTTGACACTCTTCTGCGATTGCACGAAGATCATCTTTACTGTTGATCACAATTTCGGTATAATCTCCCAATGTAATGGTTATTGGAAAAATTATATCCAAGATATCTTCATCCACTTCAAACTCATCAAAAATACCTTCGATCAAATGTAGATCTTCAACAGAGTCAATGGTAAGATCCAATCCGTTTACATTAACGGAATACGGAAATTGAACAGCAAAACAACTTGCTCCATCAACAATATTGTCATAAGAACCGTCGTTGGACGAAGTGTGTTCCAAAAGCTTAGCAGTAGATGAACTTGCCATAATGGTCTCCTGTTCATCCCCGTTGGGTAACTCTTCAAACTCATCCTGACATGAGATTAAATTAAGCCCAATAACAAGTAGGCCTGCATACATTAAATAATTAAAAAACTTTTTCATAACGATTTGGATTTTATTTGTTCGTACAACCCTTAAACAACTGTCTTTTAAAATACCCTACCCCAATTATTAATTTTTTTAAGATATCTTTGAAAAAAACCGCCATTTGAACACCAACAATACAGACAATGTATGTGAGGAGAAGGTCTTTAGCTCACTATTTACCACTAATTCCAAAACGGTTTTTAACTACATATATTATAAGTACGGGAATGAAGAAAAGGCATCTGATGTAGTACAAGAGGCCTTTATAAAACTATGGGAAAATTGCGCAAAGGTAACCCCTGAAAAGGCGAAATCATATGTGTATACAGTGGCAAATAATTTATATCTAAATGTCATAAAGGCCGAAAAAGTCCGTCTGAAATACGCCGACAAAACTCTTAAAACCTCTTATGAGTCTCCTGAATTTTTAATGGAACAAAAGCAGTACCAAGAAAAATTGGACAATGCTCTGAACAATTTGCCTGAAAACCAAAGGACCACTTTTTTGTTAAATAGGTTCGATGGGAAAAAATATGCGGAAATTGCCGAAATAGAAGGCGTTAGTGTAAAAGCAATAGAAAAACGCATGCATTTGGCGTTAAAAACATTACGGGAACAAATTGATGGTATATAGAAGTAGGGTTTTTTAATTTTGGATTGTTATACTGACATAAAGCATAGAAATCATGCAAGAAAATTACTTAGCCAAATGGCTTAACAACGAACTATCTGAAGAAGAACTCGCGGAATTCAAGAATACCGAGGAGTATGCTTCTTATCAGAAAATTTTGGAGACTTCCAGTACAATTGAAGCCCCCGAGTTCGATGTTGAAAAAGCCCTGGAAAGGATTAAAAGGGAGAAACTTAACAAAGAAGTTAAGGTAATTCATTTAAACCCTTTCAATAAAATAATGAGGGTAGCCGCTGCGGTGGCTGTAATTTTTGCAGCTTCCTATTTTTATGTGAATTCTTTAAATGAAACCATTTCTACCCACTATGCCGAAAGTACCGAAGTGCAACTTCCAGACGCTTCTTTAATTATTCTAAATGCCGACTCTGAGATTTCCTATAATGAAAATAAGTGGGACAAAGAGCGAAATGTAAGCTTGGAAGGTGAAGCCTTTTTTAAAGTTGCAAAGGGTAAACGTTTTACCGTATCCACTGAGAACGGTTCCGTGGCCGTGTTAGGTACACAATTTAATGTAGAGCAGAGGGATGGATTTTTTGAAGTTACCTGTTTTGAAGGATTGGTTGGAGTTACTTTTAATAACAAAGAAACCAAGTTACCAGCAGGAACTTCCTTTTTGGTGATCAATGGAAAAATTCAAGGTGCGGAGGCACCCGATTCCAATGAACCTTCATGGATGAACAATGAGAGTTCTTTTAAAAGTATTCCCTTGTCCTTTGTCCTTGATGAATTTCAAAGACAATATAACATAAAGGTCAAAACTGAAAATATTGATGTTACCCAATTATTTACAGGCACCTTTAGCAACACAAACATGGATTTGGCGTTACAGAGTATTAGTGTTCCTTCTCAATTAAAGTTTATATTAGAGGGGAATAAAGTGCTATTCTATGCCGAAAAATCGCCATAAATACATAAGATTCTCTTTTTGCCTGTTGTTTTTTATTGCTATCCTCATAGGTAGGGCACAGGAAAACACTTCCTCCACTGTAAATTTAATTTCCTATATACAAGAACTGGAAAAGGAGTTTGATATTAAATTTTCCTATATAGATGAGGATCTTCGACCTATTGACATCATTGTTCAAAAAGGAGGGTCCCTTACTACAATTCTTGATGAAATTGCAAAGCAAACCCAGATAAACATAAAAAAACTAAATGAACGCTATTACACTCTTTCCAAAAGTATAACCGTGGATATTTGCGCTCAAGTTTTGGACAATTTTGCGAATAATAACATCGCAGGAGCTACCATAGAAGTATTGGGAAGCAGTATTGGTATAATAACAGAGCTTGATGGGAAATTTATATTGGACAACATTCCTAGAAAGGCAACATTGCGCATTAAGTATTTAGGGTATAAAACACTGTATATAAAAGCAGAGGAAATGGTGAACCACAATCCTTGCAAAACCCTTTTATTGTCCCAAAAAATCCAGCAACTGGAGGAGGTTGTACTCTATAAGTTCCTTACCACAGGACTTAGTAAACAACAAGATGCAAGTATCCAATTGAATACCCAGAATTTTGGCATTCTACCGGGACTTATAGAACCCGATGTACTGCAGACCGTACAAGCGTTGCCCGGCATTAAAAGTATTGATGAAACCGTATCCGATATCAATGTTCGAGGAGGCACACATGATCAAAACCTAATTTTATGGGATGGAATAAAAATGTATCAATCCGGTCATTTCTTTGGGTTGATTTCAGCCTTTAATCCCTATCTGACAGATAAAGTTACCATCATAAAGAATGGCACAAGTGCTCAGTACGGAGATGGGGTAAGTAGCGTAATGAGCATGCAGACAAAGAATGTGATCAAGAATACATTTTTTGGAGGTGCCGGGTTTAATTTAATAAGTGGTGATCTCTACGGGCAGTTACCTATTACGCGAGATATGGCCTTTCAATTTTCTGCCAGACGCTCGTTTACAGATTTTGTGAACACCCCCACCTTCAATAGGTTTTTCGACAAAGCTTTTCAAGACACAGAGATAACCTTAAACAATAACCAATTAAGTGATGCAGATATACTTAGGGATGAAAATTTTTATTTCTATGACTTTACGGCAAAACTCCTTTATGATGTTAACGATCGGCAAAAAGTTCGGTTTAGTTTTATTAATATTAACAACAACTTGGATTTTGAGGAAACCACATTAAACAGTAATAGAACCACAAAAAGCACCCTGGATCAAACAAATCTTTCTTTTGGGGGCAATCTGGAAAGCGATTGGTCTGAGGATTTCAGCAGTGTACTGAACATTTATTACACCCGATACAATCTAGACGCACAAAACATTTTGGCCAATGCCAATCAACAACTTTTTCAGAATAACAGGGTTTTGGAAACCGCTGTTAAACTAAATACGAATTATCGGTTTTCAGATCCGTTACATTGGCTCAATGGCTACGAATTCAACGAAGTTGGAATTACCAATTTTACGGATGTTACCTTACCGCCTTTTAACAGCAATATTAAAGGTGTAATAAGAACGCATGCTCTGTTTTCGGAGATTAACTATCTATCACAAAATAAAAAATTGATGGCCCGGGGCGGGGCAAGACTCAACTATATCGAAAACTTGAATACATTTAAAGAGTATATCATAGAGCCAAGATTTAACCTCCGCTATTCCCTCGCTGAATATGTAGGAATGGAAATCCAGGGCGAATTTAAAAATCAGAGCACAAACCAAGTAGTGGATTTGGAGCAAAACTTCCTGGGGATAGAAAAGCGAAGGTGGTTTTTATCAAATAATGGAATTGGACCTCTTGGAACCCCTAATCTGCCCATTACAAAAAGTAAACAGCTTTCAGCAGGTATTAATTATGATAAAGAAAATTTATACGTCGGGTTGGAAGGTTTTTACAAGGAAGTAGATGGCATAAGTACAGCAACTCAAGGATTCGAAAACCAGAACCAATTTAATGGTGAAATCGGCAAGTATGCGATTAAAGGTTTGGAATTTCTAATCAACAAAAAGACCTCAACATATAGTACTTGGCTTAGTTACACCTACAATGTAAACAACTATACATTTGAAGATATCATCCCCAATAAATTTCCCAATAATTTGGATATAAGACACACCCTAACTTTCGCAAGAATTTATACTTATAATAATTTAAATCTGGGCATAGGTCTTAATTACAGGACCGGAAAACCATTTACTGAACCACTTGATGGTGCCAATGCAATAAATACTACTAATTTCCCCTTTACCATAAATTATCAGGAACCCAATAGTAGTAGACTCCCCGATTACCTCAGGGCAGATGCTTCGGTCATATATAATTTTAATCTGAGTCCCAAGATCAAAGCCACTGCAGGTGCCTCTGTATTAAACCTATTGGATAGAAGAAACGTACTGAACACGTATTACCGACTTAATGAAAACAATGAAATAGAGACCGTTGAAAGCTTTTCTTTGGGCATTACGCCCAATGTGAGTTTTAGGGTAAGTTTTTAACTCGTTTCTCTACATCCTATCCGGCACTTCAATCCCCAAAAGCTTAAATGCCGATTGAATTACCTCTCCCACCTTTCTGGAAAGTTGCACCCTAAAGATTTTCTTTTCTTCGTTGGTCTCTCCTAAAATAGAAACGTTTTGATAAAAGGAATTAAATTCCCTCACCAAATCATACGTATAATTAGCTATCAGGGCGGGACTATAATTTTCAGCTGCCAGTTGTATGGTTTCTGGAAAAAGCTGAATTTGCTTCAATAATTCCTTTTCTTTTTCGTGGAGATCAATTGCCAACCCTTGACTTGTAGTTGAAGTGGACACACCCGTATCTACAGCTTTTCTTAGAATAGATTGAATCCGTGCGTAGGCATATTGTATAAAAGGTCCTGTATTTCCTTGAAAATCAACGGATTCTTCCGGGTTGAATAAAATTCGTTTTTTAGGGTCAACTTTTAGAATATAATATTTTAAGGCCCCAAGACCGATCATACGATATAATCCTTGTTTCGCTTCGTTGGAATAATCGTCAAGCTTACCCAATTCTTTGGATATTTTTTCAGCCGTCTTTGTCATTTCCTCGATCAAATCATCAGCATCAACCACTGTACCTTCCCTACTTTTCATTTTTCCGCTAGGCAAATCAACCATACCATAGCTTAAATGATGAAGGTGTTCTGACCATGAAAACCCTAATTTTTTCAGCAAAAGGAACAACACTTTAAAATGATAGTCCTGTTCATTGCCTACCGTATAAACCATTCCGCCAATGTCTGGATAATCGTTTACCCGTTGTATGGCGGTACCTATATCCTGTGTCATATACACTGCAGTACCGTCGGAACGTAACACAATTTTCTCGTCCAAGCCTTCATCGGTAAAATCTATCCAAACACTGCCATCTTCCTTTTTATAAAAAACCCCTTTTTTCAATCCGTCAGCTACTACGTCCTTCCCCAGTAGATATGTGTAGCTCTCATAATAATATTTGTCAAAGTCGACTCCTAAATTTTTATAGGTGACCTCAAATCCAACATACACCCATTGGTTCATTGTTTTCCATAGGGACACCACTTCATCATCACCAGCTTCCCACTTGCGCAGCATTTCTTGGGCCTCCAATAAAATGGGTGCTTCTTTTTCAGCTATTTTTTGCTCCACACCATCTGCAACCATGGACGCAATTTCTTCCTTGTACGCCTTATCGAAGGCAACATAATAGTTTCCAACCAATTTGTCGCCCTTAAGTCCCGTAGTCTCTGGAGTTTCACCATTGCCATATCGTTGCCAAGCTAACATACTTTTACAGATATGGATTCCCCGGTCATTAATAATTTGGGTCTTATAGACTTTTTTTCCAGAAGCCTTGAGAATTTCTGAAACCGAATACCCCAATAAATTGTTTCGTATATGCCCTAAGTGCAACGGTTTATTCGTATTTGGTGAGGAATATTCCACCATTACCGCATCGCTATCCATATTGGTCACAAAACCAAAATCAGGCGTATCTATAATGGAACCGAAAAAATCTAGATAAAAGGTATTGTTTATAGAGATGTTCAAGAAACCCTTCACCACATTAAAGCCATCAACTTCATCGACATGTTCTTCCAAAAACTCCCCAATCTGATTTCCGATTTGCTCAGGATTGCCCTTTACATAACGTAGTATGGGAAAAATAACTGCTGTAATATCTCCTGTAAAGTCCTTTCGTGTGGGTTGAAATTCCACTGAAGGGAGTTCTACATTAAAAATAGAGGATACAGCTTCTTTTACCTTGACTGTTAAGACTTCCTGGATATTCATTTACAATCGGTGTTTAAGGCTGCAAAACTACGTAAATTTTGCGCTTTTACGTTGAAAACAAGAGGCTAGTTAGGAATCAGAAAGAAGTTTTGGTTAACTTTAGAGTTATGGATCGTGGATCGATACATAATTAAAAGTAACCCATAGCAGTATGCTCGTAAACGTCTCTTACAACAATAAGGAAATCACAAGAAAGGTCGATGAGGAAGTGGGCAAGCCATTTCCCCTAAAGGAGCGTTTTGCATTAAAAGGTATTGGATCTCCTAAATTATTCGTAACAGAAACAAGTGTAGAAATAAGAAATCTATTGATATTGGACAACAATCTGAATACTTGTAATATTGAAATACGGCCAAAAGGAATCATTCTGCGTTTCCGTTCCCTATTAGAAACTTTTGCTTTGGTAATTCCCTATTATAAACTTTCTGTTTACAAAGGTAATCTTGGGATTTACTCCATTCACAGAGACCACTATTTTGTTAAAATAAAATCAGACACCAAAGCTATACAGCGGTTTTTTAAAAAACTTTTGGATTATAAAACGGATAATGCCCCGACATCCTTTCAAGACTTGAAATGAAAAATAAATTATAAACGTAAATATTTACAGCTATGGATAAAATAAAAGTCTTGGTGGTGGGATGTGGAAACATGGGTGCTAGCCATGCTTTGGCTTATCATAATTTGGATGGCTTTGAAATCTGTGGATTGGTAAGTCGCGGAAAGAGCAACTCGCTCTTAAATAAAGAAATAGGAAGTAATTATCCCTTGTATACTTCATTTGATCATGCACTTTTGGAATCCAAGCCTGATGCCGTGTGCATCTCTACCTATCCCGATACACATGAGGAATATTCCATAAAGGCTTTTGAAAATGGCTGTCACGTTTTTTTGGAAAAACCTATTGCACCCAGCTTAGAAGGAGCTAAAAAAGTAGTAGAGGCCTCGGTGGCCAATAACAAGAAATTGGTGGTAGGTTATATTTTAAGATACCACCCTTCCTGGATAAAGTTTATAGAATTCGCACAGAATTTAGGCAAACCCTTGGTTATGCGCATGAACTTAAACCAGCAAAGCAAGGGAACCACTTGGGATACCCACAAAAATCTTATGAAATCTATGTCACCCATAGTGGACTGTGGCGTGCATTATGTGGATGTCATGTGCCAAATGACCCGGTCCGTTCCTGTAAGTATAAGTGCCATTGGGGTAAACCTTAGCCCAGAAATCGATAAGGATATGTACAACTATGGACAATTACAAGTTCGTTTTGCTGATGGCAGTGTTGGATGGTATGAGGCTGGATGGGGACCTATGATGAGCGAAACGGCTTTTTTTGTTAAAGATGTCGTTGGGCCCAAAGGATCAATAAGCATTGTGACCGATCATGACGATGGTGTGACTTCGAACAATATTGATACGCACACACAAACACAAAGACTAAAACTGCACAATAGTGATATGGACATTAACAATAATTTCATTCATGAAGACAGCTTTATAAATCTTCAGGATGAGCCGAACCATAACGAACTATGTAAACGGGAACAAGAATATTTCCTAAAGGCTATTGATCAAGACATTGACCTAACCGCTCCAATGCAAGACGCGTTGAGTAGTTTACAAATAGTTTTAGCAGCAGATC
>CAXMOE010000029.1:9112-13880 GCA_964194835.1 uncultured Flavobacteriaceae bacterium
ATACAACTTTAAGAATATTAAAATCGTCTTCAATAATCCACATTCAACAAACAGCACACATGTTGGCCAGAGACATTTAATCTTTAGGCAGAAACACCTCAGCCATCATACAGCGGGCACTGCCCCCACCACATGTTTCAATGGTATCCAAGGGACTATGGGTAATTTCGCAATGTTTTTCAAGGGTTTTGATCTGTGCCGACGTCAAGCAATTATAAGCTGCAGAGCTCATCACCAAATAACGCTGCTCAGCTTCACTCAAAACCTGTAGCATATTACCTGCAAAATGATGCATCTGCTCCTCGGTAATGGCAATTATTTCCTTACTATTCTGTTTTAACTGATCAATCACATTTTTCTTTTCCTTTTTATTGTCTATCGTGTCCAGGCAAATCACCGCAAACTGTTCCCCCATACACATCATTACATTGGTATGATAAATGGGCATGCGCTCTCCATCCACCGTTTGGTTGGCCGTAAAAATGACAGGGGCATAATCAAAATCCTCACAGAATTCAATGAACAGATCTTCATTTGCCCTTGCAGATAACGCACAATAGGCTTTTTTGTTTATCCTATCCATGAGTATGCTTCCAGTTCCTTCCAAAAACATACCTTCTTCCTCGGCAGAGGTGTAATCCATCACATTTTTAATTACAAAACCCTGTTCTTCCAATGTATCCAAGATTTTCTCCTTACGCTCCATCCTACGGTTTTCAGCAAACATAGGATAGATCCCCACGGTACCATCGGCATGAAAAGACACCCAGTTGTTGGGGAAAATGGAATCTGGGGTATCAGAATCCCGCGTATCATCCACAACAATCACATGTACTCCCTTATTCCTTAATACCGCTACCATAGTATCGAACTCCTCCTGAGCCTTGACATTAACACTTTGGTCATTGAGGTCCATTTTTTCTTGGAAATAATTGTTCACCGCAGTCTCTTCGTTCATTCGAAAGTTGACAGGACGAACCATTAATATGGTGTTGGTAATCTGCATTGTAAAAGCTTAAATTTATTTGTTAGGTATCTTAACCAGATATGCCATTACAAAATTAAGTCTTTTGAAGTTGTCTCTTATTTACTTTGAGTTAAAAAAAATGAACAGCACTATGGAATCTTACACTTAAAACAATCCTATTGATAGCTGGTTATACAGCTCATTCCTGTGTGTAAATGAACCAATAGTCACTAAAAGAATTTAGAAATCGACAATCTAAGGAAACTATCTTCCTGAAAATTGGAAAGAATAAGCTCACTATTGTCTATATCATTGAATATTCTTGCCTCTAATTCAACTTTCCAGCTACTCCCAATTCGTCTGCTAGCCTCTATACTGAAAATTTTGCTGCTATTATTCAAATCTGTAATGCCCCCAAATAAAATAGAGGTGTCCTGTATATCGTTAAAAGCAATTCGACTTCCAAAAAATACATCGTTTTGCAGGGCACTTAAGGCAAATTCATCGCGTTCATCATAACTATATTCCCCCAATAGTCCAATATCCAAACCATTTCCGTCTATGTTGTTAAATGTATATTCCAGTCCGGCTGCTATGGCAAAAAAATCTTGTGTATTCGAACTGCGGTATATGGTTTCTACTTTCCATAGAAAAGCATCATGAGTAAGTTGTAAATCTAATCCCGTTTGATTGATCACAGGATAAAATGCATTTATATTTCCAAATTCATCAAATGCAAAAAGCGGTTCCCTACCGTTGCCATAAAAGTGTGAAAGACCAATATCAACAATTCCTACATAATGTTTCCAACGGAAGGCAAAATCCTGTCGCCATTGCTCCGCCCCACTTTCGTACCCCAAATCATCCTTGTCTATAATAATCGGAAACCGGAGCCTTCCTTTCTCCCCTGCAAAAGTCCGTTTACGATGGTATGGTAAGTAGAAGAAATCAAATGTTCCCAATTTGTTTGTTATCCATGTAAACTGCGCCATGGGCTGTCCCAGTTTCTCTTCACCGTCAAAGGTCTCTACCTGATCGGTTTGATTGATTATATCTACCAAATGGTTGCTTTCGATAACTCCCCAGTAAATCTTTCTGATACCAATATTAAATTCCCAGTTGTTTTTGGCTTTCTGATAGTATAGTTCCCGAATGTCCCAATGTGTTCTTGAATCATCCCTGTCCACACGAAGAAATCCTGTAATATTAATACTTTCGTTCCCTTTGTCCCATTCCAAGGAATATTCTGGTTGAATGGCAAAAGCGGGAAAATGGTCCTCTTGTCCCGTAAACTGGGCATCGTTTAAAAAGTAACGATATTCTGCCTCCAATTCCAGCTCAAAATCATGAGTCAGTTTTTTTTCTTCCTCATTTTGAGCGATCAATGGAACCAATGACAACATTGTAATCGTCAGTGCAATTAATTGTAATCTCACTTTAATAATATTTTGATTTACTAAATATTTTAGATCTTCTTTTTGGTGTATCCCTTTCAAAAAAACAAAACCGGTCGCCGAATTCCACAACCTAACAACCCTAACATCCAAGATATTGGATAGCTTCCGGTATTGTAATAGGGGAAGTTTAAGTTAAATAACTTCTAATTTCCTGCCCTTTGAAGTGCTACTTGAGAAAAATCATCATCGGTAAGATTGTCCTCAAAATTATAATCACTAAATTTCAAAACTGTTTCTTTATTGCTCTGATGATTTACCATATGGAATGTTCCGGCACGCCAAAACTTGCCCTTGTATAGTTTGTAATCACTTTGAACAAGCGTTTTCAATAGCGCATTTTTTCGATCGTAAAACTCAATTTTTTCAATCCTATATGCTTTGTCCTTATTATAAGTTACAATACGCCTGGTGTAGCCCGATTTTAGGTCTACCGGATCTTGCTCTACAAAAAGCAGGTTTCCACTTTCCTTTAAAAACTTATAAGTATATTTCTCTACTTCTTGTGAGGATAGGTCCTCATAAGCAAATTCACTTCCAACAAAGGGACCTGATTTATTATTGGATGAGATTCGTTTTACGCGTTTTATGGAAGGTAAATACAACCACTGGTCATCTGCCCCAACTTTATGGGTAAAAGTCAAAGTAGAAGTTCCTTTAACATCCTTGGGGCTATTGAAAATAATTAGTGATTTATCTCCGTCCTCTGTCAGCTCTAAAGTACGTGTTGTGAGCGATCGCTCACTCGTTTGACCATTCCTATTCTTCAGGGTCATTTTTAGTTCCACAACCGAGCTCTGAAAACCCTGATCGGCCTCTTCTGCCGCCTTGGCTATTTGTAGACCTTTTTCTTCCGCTGTTTGGGCTGCTGCGAGACCAATTGCCAAAAATGTAATGACTGTAAAAATTGATGTTTTCATTTGTTTCTTTATTTAAGAGTTTATTTGTCTAATTTAAGTTCTGGTTTTCCTGCTATTACAGGGGATGTTGCTTCCCTCTTTTTGTAAATTAATAGTAATAATGAGGGCAAGAGAATAAAGTCAATGATCAGTGCCGATAAAATAATAACAACTGTTATTCGTGCCATATAACTATTGAGGGCGAAAGCGGAAGTTGAAAGTACAGTAAACCCAGCCACTAACACAATGGTGGTCGTTACCAGTGCTTTTCCAACGGTTTCAAAAGCATAGACAACCGCTTGTTTGGCATCATATCCCAACTCTCGTCTCGCTCTAAGGAATTTACTCATAAAATGCACCGTATCATCTACGATGATCCCCAAGGTCATACCAAAAACGATAACCATTCCTGTATTGATCTCTCCCTTATAGAGTGCCCAAATACCAAATCCAACAAGTACAGGGGCCACGTTGGGAATAATACTCAACAGGCCTAGCTTAAAGTTACGTAGTGCCAATATAAGCACAAGGGTTATAAGTATAAGAGCAAAAACATTACCGTTGAACATACTGTCGGCCTGTCGAAAACCAAGCGTTGAAAACATGAGTGTTGGACTAACACCTATGGCGTGCATGGATGGTGCCGTATTGTCTTTTAGCCATTGTTCACCTCGATCTGCAAAGGCAATCATATCAACACTGGAGACATTTTTCAGGGTCACTGTAACCCTACTTTCCGATTTATCCACATTGATCTGATTGTTCAAATCCAAACCAAAGGGCAATGAAAGTTCATATAATAAGAGGTATTGAGCAGCCTCTTCCCTGCTCTCGGGCACTCGATAATAACTTTCGTCATCGCCATGCATGGAACGGTTTATTCTTCGTGCAACCTCGCTAAAGGCATTTACATGCACCACTTCTGGCTGTTGGTTTAACCAATCCTCAAAATCATTCAAATTTTGCAGATATTCAGGATTATTAATTCCACCACTCTCACCACTGCCTATGGAATATTCAATATTATAAATTCCTGTAAGATTTTCGCTTATATAGTCGGTATCCGTCCTAAATTGAACCGAATCATCGAAGTAATTGATTAGTGGTCGCTAAAAAGGACAGACCTCCTATGATTACAAATGAAATTACGGTAAGACGAATGGGTTGTTTGGTAACAAACTTCCCAAAAGAAGAATACCAACCGATTCTATCTTGGAGCATTTTACTTTTAATCTTTGTTTTAACAGGGAAAATAGCCATAAGTGCAGGAAGTGTGGTAGTAGAATATAGAAAAGCCATTGTCATTCCAAAAGCTGTTATATTCCCTAGGTCCCAAAATGGAGGCACTTCCCCAAAATTCATGGTCAAAAACCCGATTACCGTAGTCAAACTGGTAATAAGTACAGGCATAAAATTGAGACGCATGGCTTCCACAATGGCATCGTGCC
>CAXMOE010000029.1:13930-21270 GCA_964194835.1 uncultured Flavobacteriaceae bacterium
AGTATCGTTACCAGTATATGAATACTGTCCGCAACTGCTAAGGTGAGGATCATAGTTGGAAAAACCGACGATGGCGGAGTCAATTTAATATCCATGATACCCACAAAACCTACTGCGCTAATAATTGAAAATAGCACTACCACCATTGTTCCCAACGTACTCCAAATATTTTTAGTAAGGATTAGGGTAGTAAGGATGACTATCAAAAACATGATCATGCTAAGCTTTAAGTCGTTCATCGAAGACTCGAAAAATGCTGTATTCAAAGGAACCAGACCTGAAGTATGCACCTGAAACTGTGGATGCTTCTCTTGAAAATTGGCAATCATATTACGGGTAAATGCTGTTACTTCGGGGATTTCCAAGGCCATGTCCTCTCCCGGAAGACGTACAGTTATATTTATGGCCGTAACACTTCCCTCTTCATTGATAATCCGGTTTACCAGCAAAGGTTCCTTTAAGGCCTTCTCACGAATTTCTTCAATTTCCATATCTGTTTTGGAAGTCGAATCATAAGATAGATCATCTACATAAAGATCATCCTCTACAGCACTGGTATGTTGAAAATTGGTAATCGCATCTACACGGGATGAATAGGGGGTATTCCAGGCCTCGTCGGTAAGTTCTTCAATTGCAACAAGGTTTTCCCGGGTAAAAACATCCCCATTGGAAGGCGATAGTACCAACACGACATTGTCGTCCTTGGTGTATTTTTCCTGAAGCGCATCAAAGGCCTCCAATTCTGGATTGGATTCACTGAAAAACACATGATAATCCCCATCAAATTCCATTTTGCCCTTGGAGCCTAAAAATAGGGCCAGTGCCAAGGTGACCATCAATACTGGCCATTTGAATTTGAGAACAAACTCCGCCCATTTTTTTGCAAACAAATTTGTTGCGTTTCCTACTTTCTTTAATGCATTCATGATATAATATTAGTTTTAGAAATAAAAATTAGTTGACCAGTCATATATTATTTTAGACGGTTTTTTTACTTAGTTATATAATTAATCTCATTTATATTTAAACAGTTTACTAAATTACTTAAAAAGCATTGTCCTAATCATATTCATAAAATTATCGATTGGATAGGAGCTTTTCAATTCCTTCATACTGGTCATAGCTCCCTTTCCTGCATCTTCAACAAAAGCCACTAAATCTGCTGCATTTAACGTGGCATCAATTTCACCTGAATTTTGCGCTTCCTCCACTACCTTGGTAATCTCGGCCTGAACCATTTTCTCCTTATCAACAATTGTATTTCTTATATTTTCATTATGCTCGGCCATTTCGTTACCTATGTTGCACGCCAGGCATCCCATTTTGCAATTCAATTCATCTTTTAGGACCTTATTACGAAATTCATAAAAATCCAGTAGACGTTGTTTGGGGGATACGGTTAGATTTTGCAAAATTTCCCGAGCCGGAGTAAATTGTGCCATAAAATACATTTCTATCGCCTTAATTGCAAAATCTTCCTTACTGTCAAAATAAAAATAAAAAGACCCCTTAGGAACTCCGGCCGCCATCACAATTTCGTTAACGCTGGTAGCATTGTACCCTTTAGACCACAGGATTTCCATCCCTTTTTCCAAAAGGTAATCGGCTTTTATTTCATGTTTTAATGTTTTCTGCATCTTTTTAAACTCTTCGCAAAAGTATGACCACTCGTCTAGTAACGCAAAGATTAGTTGTTAAAGTTTTACTAAACAAGATTAATACCTTGATAATAAGATCTTTAAATTACAGTGGTCAAATAAATATAATGAAGTATCACTCCCGTATTAAAGGCATTGTACTGCAGCGTAACAACCCTTCTTGTTTGCCAATTTCCGCATAAGGAATTTCCTCAACGGTAAAACCTTGTTCGCGCAGCCAATCGTTAAGTCTGGTAAAACTACACTCAGAAACCACAACATCTGGCGCTATAGAAAATACGTTGCTATACATTTGGTACATTTCTTCCTTGGTAATTTCAAAAATGTTTTCTTTTCCAAAATGATCGACCAACCATTGATACTCTTCATCTATCAAGAAACCATTTTTATGTAAGATGGCCTTACCGTTGCCCAGGGGTTGAAAACAACAATCCAAGTGCAACGCATTTTCCTTGGCAATAGTATTGGATTTCCTTAATTCAAAAGGCTTTATAATTTTATGGGGAAACAGTTTTGCAATAAATTCCACAGCGGCCTTATTTGTCCTCGCCGTAATATAATCTGGGTAATCCTCTGCTGTATAGGTGCCAATAAAAATATATTCCTTCCACGGCATAACATCTCCCCCTTCTACATGAATGTCATCCGGGGGTTGAACAATAAGTTTGGGATCAATTCTGTCCAATACGTGCAATATGGCCTCAACTTCCTTTTCCCTTTCGGGAAGTATGTTCGCCTTAATCAATTTATTCTCAATAACAAATGCGATATCACGTGAAAATATCTGGTTACAATCCGTTAGGATCTCTGGACGAAATACCGCAACACCATACTTCTCCAAAACAGTTGCAAAGGCATCCATTTCTTTAATCATGTCCTCTTCATTCGGGTAAGTCCCCGCCAAAATATGTTCCAAGGACTTTGGGTCGTAGGCCTCATCAGGTAATGGGGTTGGCCCGCAGCTTTCTGCAGTTCCTAATACCACCGCCTTTAGCCGGGAAGTTTCATTATTAACGTTTAAATGAAGCATAAATTAATTTTCCGCAAATATAGAAATACTTAATATGCTTGTGGGCAAAAAAGACTCCTCCTTTCGAATACAATTCAAAAGGAGGAGTCTCGATAAATTTGTCTTTTAAATTATCGCTTGTTTACGGTGACAAAAGGTCTTGCATTCGCACCAATATACACTTGTCTTGGACGGCCAATAGGCTCACTGTGAAGCCTCATTTCCCTCCATTGGGCTATCCATCCCGGAAGTCGGCCCAAAGCAAACATTACGGTAAACATTTCGGTAGGTATATCCAATGCCCGATAAATAATCCCTGAATAGAAATCTACATTGGGATATAATTTTCTATCTACAAAGTATTGGTCTTCCAATGCCTCTTTCTCCAAGCCTTTGGCAATTTCCAAAATAGGGTCATCAATGCCCAAATCGGCCAATACCTCATCCGCAGCCTTTTTAATTATTTTTGCCCGTGGATCAAAGTTTTTGTACACTCGATGTCCAAAGCCCATCAATCTAAAGGGATCGTTTTTATCCTTGGCCTTGGCCATATATTTTTTCGTGTCGCCCCCATCTGCATCAATAGCTTCAAGCATCTCTAATACAGCTTGGTTAGCACCCCCGTGCAAAGGACCCCATAGTGCAGATATGCCCGCTGATAAAGAAGCAAATAACCCTGCATGTGAAGAACCAACAATACGAACAGTGGAGGTTGAACAATTCTGTTCATGATCCGCATGTAAAATCAGTAATTGGTCCAAGGCATCTATAACAATTTTGTTCTTCTTGTATTCCTGATTGGGCTTTTTAAACATCATTTTATGAATGTTCTCCACATATCCTAAGGTATCATCCCCATAATCTAAAGGGAGCCCCTTTTTCTTTCTTAAGGTCCATGCAACCAAAACAGGAAATTTAGCCAATATCCTAACAATTGCCCCGTACATTTCTTTTTCAGAAGTTACATTTACCGAGGTTGGATTAAAAGCAATCAACGCATTGGTCAAGGACGACAACACTCCCATCGGGTGTGCCGATTTTGGAAAACCATCCAAAATCTTTTTCATTTCCTCATCAACATGAGAATCTGCCTTAATATCGGCATGAAAGTTAGTTAACTGTTCACTATTGGGTAATTCCCCAAATATCAATAAATAAGCTACTTCCAAGAAATCTGCCTTTTCCGCCAATTCTTCGATTGAATACCCCCTATATCGCAATATTCCCTTTTCTCCATCCAAAAAAGTTATGGCACTTTCACAAGAACCAGTATTCTTATAACCTGGATCTATTGTAATTATACCAGTAGATGAACGCAAGGTTTTTATATCAATTGCAATTTCATCTTCAGTTCCTTTTATTACCGGAAACTCATACCTTTTTCCATTGTATTCTATAGTAGCTTTATCTGACATATGTATAGTTTACTGATTATTCTCTATATATTGTAAATTTATGAAAAACACTTAAGGTTAACAATTCCGAAACTTCATTTATTGAATTAATAACATCACTCAATTTATGTGTGATGTGTCGCGTTATTTTGGACAAATCATCAAAACATTTTATGATTTTAGATCATAGAGCCGTTGGTAATATTCCTCAACAGACTTTCTCCAAGTAAACCTTGCACTTTTGGCGTTGGATTGAATTTTTTCCCACATTGTATTATCATTCATAAAAACATCCAAAATTTGATCAAAGGCACTGACCATATTTTTAATCTTTTCATTATAAGTTTTTCCGTCAAAGCTGAACCCAGTCTTTAAATGTGCAACCGTATCCTTCAATCCCCCGGTATGATGAACTAGACAGGGATTCCCGTTTCTCATGGCTAACATTTGGCTAATTCCACAGGGCTCGAACAAACTCGGCATAAAGTAGAGGTCGGATTCCAAATAAATGGAATCTATTACATCCTCCGATTGTCCATTTATGAATATAAAATTCTTGTGTTTATGACTAATTGCCCTTAAAAGCTCTTCATATTCAGGTGCTCCGGTACCCAAAACCATATAAACCCCGTTAACTTCCTCCAGTTTTTTCAAAATAGCAATTAGTGCATCCGGGGAACGTTTAAAAAAATAAAATTTTTGTTCTGTCAATCGTGCTACACTAGAGCATATAAAACTTGGGGGTTCTTCCAATAATTTTACAACCTTCTCGCCAGTATGGGCCAAAAAATGCGCTTTGTATTTTTTGGACTCCTCCTGTAACCATAGAAAAATGGCTATGATAATATTTTTATGGAGATTGTCTTTTTCAGCGGTCCGGATATTTTTATAGTTGCATCCATTAAGAATACCGAATAAACGATTCTCTTTATTGGCCTTTTGTAAATCCTTTTCAAGTCCCTCCCCTCCTATAAATTCAGGTGGAGAACTAGACAATAGCACATCCTTTTTATAGGATGGTGACACCGTATGAACAGCATCTGCCAAACGTATACCAACAGCCATTAAATTCACACAATCCTGGTATCTATAGTCCATTAATGCTTTTTGATCAATAGGGATATCAGGAAACCAATTAGCAAGGGATGAGTAGTTGTCCTCAAAAGGGCGTATCCCCTGAATGGCCAAATTATGAATGCTGTAAACAAACCGAATCTTCTTTAGCGATCTGTATCTTGGATGATACGTTCTTAAAAATAAAACTAAACTGGAATGCCAATCATGTAAATGAACAATATCCAAAATTCCAAAAGCTCCTTTTTTTATAGCCTCAGCCACAGCTGTACAAAAAATAAAATATTTTATGGCATCGGTATAAAATGGCTCGGTTGGGTCATTGTGATATATATGGGCAATATCACCGGCCTCAATCTCTGGATGGTGAATTACATAATGGTGAAGGTTCTTGATTTCCTTTTTCGGAATTACTTCATAGAGTTCAGCTGTATATGGCACTCCTCTTAATTGAACATTAAGAGTGGTCCTAAGGGTGCCTTGCTGGTGTAACCTAGAATATGAAGGGACAATGACGTGGGCTTTATCACCCCTATCCGAAATCTGTCTGGGAACATCCCTCACCACGTCGCCCATACCTCCGGCCTTACAGTTTGGAATGGCATCATTTTCTGCAGCAACAAAAAGAAAATTCTTCATTAGACCTGGGTCATTTAAATGGTTTTAAACTAGATAAAAGATAATTATTAATTCCCACTTATTTAAACAAAACGCTTACTATTACAAAGAAAAAGCCTTCCTGAATCAGGAAGGCTTTTTCTTTATCGCAAATTATTAGTATTATTTAATTTTAAAGGCTTTTTCTTTAGGGTAATAGGCCATACTCCCCAATTCCTCTTCTATACGTAGTAATTGATTGTATTTGGACATCCTATCAGATCTGGAAGCCGATCCAGTTTTTATTTGACCGGTATTTAATGCCACCGCCAAATCTGCAATTGTATTGTCCTCTGTCTCCCCTGATCGGTGCGACATTACGGAAGTATACCCAGCGTTTTTCGCCATATTAACTGCAGCAATAGTTTCTGTTAGAGTTCCTATTTGGTTAACCTTTATCAATATTGAGTTGGCAATCCCGTTTTCGATTCCTTTGGACAAACGTTCAACATTGGTAACAAACAAATCATCACCCACTAATTGCACTTTGTCACCTACCATATCGGTTAGTGATTTCCATCCATCCCAGTCATTTTCATCCATTCCGTCCTCGATGGAAATGATGGGATACTTTGCACTTAGATCAGCAAGATACTGGGCCTGTTCCATAGAAGTTCGCACTGCTCCCTTATCTCCTTCAAACTTGGTATAATCATACTTTCCATCCACATAAAACTCAGCCGCGGCACAGTCAAGGGCAATCATTACATCATCGCCCAACTTATATCCCGCTTTTTCAACTGCTTTACCAATAGTGTCCAAGGCATCTTCGGTACCGTCCAAAGTGGGTGCAAAACCTCCTTCATCACCCACGGCAGTACTAAGACCCCTATCATGCAACACCTTTTTAAGATTGTGGAAGATTTCTGTCCCCATTTGCATGGCATGTGAAAAGCTTTTTGCTTTTACAGGCATCACCATAAATTCTTGGAATGCAATTGGAGCATCAGAATGTGAACCTCCATTGATGATATTCATCATTGGCACTGGTAAAGTATTTGCACTAACCCCTCCTACATATCTATATAAGGACATTCCTAATTCGTTGGCAGCAGCTTTGGCAGCAGCCAAAGAAACTCCCAAAATAGCATTTGCCCCCAATTTTGATTTGTTGGGCGTACCATCCAAATCAATCATTGTTTGGTCTAACAAGTTCTGCTCAAAAACAGACATCCCTAGAATTTCCTCGGCAATAACAGTATTCACATTATTCACAGCTTGGCCAACACCCTTACCCATAAATGATTTTCCGCCATCCCGAAGTTCTACGGCTTCATGCTCTCCAGTAGATGCTCCAGAAGGAACAGCTGCTCTACCCATTACACCATTTTCCGTAATTACATCTACTTCTACTGTTGGATTACCACTTGAATCTAATATTTGTCTCGCATGGACATTGATAATAATACTCATAATTTCCTCTTGTTTTGGGTTGGATTTTTAATTGTACAAATATACAAAAGCATGCTGTCATTGATTGGTTTCAGAACCCTAATTACCAAAAAAACAAACTTTTGTGAAACGAAAACGTTTTAGTTGGAACTTGTT
>CAXMOE010000030.1:0-20685 GCA_964194835.1 uncultured Flavobacteriaceae bacterium
TCACCCCTTGATCGTTATAGTTTAGATTGGGCAAGAGGTCCACCAATTTGTCATTGAGCGCCAGCTTTTTTTGTTGCACAAGTTGTATTATGGCCTGAGCGGTAAACAATTTACTTACAGAGGCGGTATGGAAAATGGTGTTTTCGGTGACCAGATCGGGTAGGTCTATATTCCGTACTCCATATCCCCTGGTATAGATGATGGAATCGTTACTGACCAAGCCTATGGCCAAGCCGGGAACATTATATTCGTTCATTTTGGCAATGACAATAGAATCTACCTTCTCGTAAAAATTGGTTGCCGGAAGTTTTTGCGTCAAATTTTGTTGAAATGTCTGGGTGGAACAGGCTTGGACAAGGGTGAACATTATTATTAGTGACAATACGTTTTTCATGATTAAACTTTATGCTTTTTATTAAATCAATGCCAATTGTTTGGCGCAATGCCCATAAGACGAAACCTAGCCTGTAATGTTACATATTTAATCTTGATCAATAAGGGCGTAGCTTTTTTTAAACTTTTCTACCCTATCCTTGTCCCGTTTCCAACTTGTCGTTCAGGGCTGATCAAGGTTACTTCCTTATTGTCACCCACTCCTCCAAGGATCAGGCATTCGCTCATTATGTTGGCAATTTGTTTTGGTGGGAAATTCACCACCGCAATGACCTGTTGGCCAATTAGTTCTTCGGGGGTGTACAATTTGGCAATTTGGGCCGATGTCTTTCTTGTGCCGAATTTCCCAAAATCGACCGTTATTTTATAAGCCGGGTTTTTGGCCTCCTTAAAAACCGCTGCCATGGTAATGGTTCCGACCCTCATTTTCACCTTCATAAAGTCGGTCCATTCCAGATTGTTATTTGCTGTAGAATGTATTTTCATTTTTGGTTATGCGTGCCTGATTGTCCTTACTCCATGGACAAACTTAGTTAGCTTCCTTTAATTGGACATGCTTCTCATTGATACCCATTATCAAAAGCCACAAACAAATACCAATTTCACCAATGGAAGCAGGTAATCCAACAATGGTTGGGATCATGGTATCATAAAAGCCAGGAAAAAGAAACGCTCCAAAAAATTGGATCAGATAGCCAAAACATCCCATCATCAATAATATTCCGAATATTTTTGGAAGAAATCCCGATTTATATACCAAATATCCAAAGGGAAGTAACCAAAGTCCCCAAAATATTTCAGAGATCTGAACCCCATCGTTATAGTAGTGGAGATATAACATAACCTGCGTCTGAAGTTGTTCTATAGGCATAACCTTCAAATATTCGGCCTTGCCAATCAAGGTAAGTACGGAAAATTTATTGAGAATATTTATAAAAGAAATAGGAACGCTGATCAAGGCAAACACTACCATTAGTATAGCATGGGACTTGCTTATCTGATGAAGTAGCTTGTACAACACCAATGGCAACACTAAAAATGCGGTAAAAGCTATTATTCCACTGACTACTCCGAGACGGAACAACAATTCCGAGTTGATTATATTTTCAAGAGTCTGTGCTGCATCCTCCCAAACGATCAATTGGGAAGGGATATACATAAAATTAATAATTCCACTGATTACTAGAATTAAATAAAGTAAACCAGCCAGTCGTGCGGTCTTTTTGTTTGGTGTCATTTTATACGGTTTTTGTTGATGATGCATTATGCAAATCTCGAATTAAATAAGAGTCTACTATCATAGACGCCGAATTTATATAAATAGTTGCCCAGCATTTATAAATTTACGTTTTTTTAATTGTGGTTAAGGGGCCACTTCCAAGCCGTCCAAACTATAATCAACGATATAACGATTTCCATTATTCCCAAGAATATATAGAATATCCACCATTCATCAATAGAGGAAGCAACGGTTAAAACCATAATAAGGGTATAGAAAGCCCCAAAGATGATGTTCAATACACGGATTAACCTGACTTTTTGGGTCAAGGATATGGGTACCATCAAAGCCGGAACGGCCATAAGTATGGAGACTATGAACAATTTCATGGGAGTAGTGGTGCCCATACCCATTTCTCCACCATTAAGTCCCTCTATTCGTCCTGGAACCATTAGGGAAATAAAATCCCCATAACTAAACAGTAGCATTAAGCTGACCCATAGTGCAGCCAATATTACTTTTACATTGATTTGCTTATTTTCCAATTTGGTTGGTTTCATATTTCTTGATTTTGCTTGTTATTTTTGATAATACTATTTTAATCAAACGATTGACCCCCGATTTTGCTACAGCGGAATGTAGTCCATATTAATTACAATATTCCCCTTCTTAAGGTCTTGTTCTATATACATATGGGCTTCCACAATTTCTTCCAACGCAAATTCCTTGTCGATAACTGACTTTAGAGATCCAGCCTCGATTAATTCTTTGAGGAAATCCAAGTCTTCCACAGTGGGCTGTGTTAGGCCAGTCATCATCTTTCGCTTGCTTGTCCATGTGGTCCATAAGTTCGGAAACACTCTCGATAGCAGGGGAATGGCAGAGATGTACCGTCCATTTTCCTTTAGCAATCGCAGGCTGCGTGTATGTGAAAGAGCGCCTACCACGTCAAAGACAAGGTCGTAGGTTATCACCTCCTTGGTGAAATCTCCTTCTTTATAATCAATGACCCTGTCTGCCCCAACAGCCTGGAGCATGTCCAATTTATTGGCACTATCCACAGCGGTAACTCTCGCCCCATAATACTTAGCAAGCTGTACTGCACAGGTCCCGATACCTCCACCAGCTCCGTTGATTAGTACTTCTTCGCCCTTGGTTATCCTTGCTTTTTTTAGGAAATGCAATGAATCCAGACCCAAACCGACTGGTGCAGCTTCACTATAGGTCATGTTAGTTGGTAAGCTGGTTAGTACCGCCTTTTCTGACAAACAGATATATTCCGCATGCGTACTAAATTTGGTGCTGATCCCAAAAACCTGATCGCCTTTTTTGAAAGTTTTTACCGCTGCCCCAACCGATTCAATTTCTCCGGCCAGGTAACTGCCCAGTATTTTTCGTATTGGTTTTCTGATTCCAAAGAACACCCTAAAAATTAACCAGGTTAAATTGGGAATCTTGGGACTTCGCATTTCACAGTCGCCCATAGTAACGGCAGTGGAGTGAATTTTAAGCAACACCTCATTGGCCTTGGGAGTGGGTTTTTCCACTTCTTTAACCTGAAGTACCTCAGGAGATCCATATTCGTAATAAACAACTGCTTTCATTCGGGTATTACTTTGTTCCTATGTAAGACAATTTTAGCGCCTTGTTGTTACAAAAAAAGTTTAGATTCTACATTTTTATGCCGTACGCCGAATATATATGGATCAAAATCAAGTCTATTTGGACGATTCCTTGTTATAGATCATGGGCATTTGTCCCTTCCATTTATTCCATAGGTCATCATCGGTAATCAGCTCGGCCATAAAGTGGCCCACATTGATTCTGCTGGTTGTGCCTGCATTAAAGATTGCACTCCTGATCGGTGAGGGATATATCTCATATTCGGTAACCTCCTCGGCATCGATCAAACTGTCTGGACGCACTGCAGTCCATTCGATCGTACCATCATTTTGACCAATTTGGGTCCGAAGGTAATCCGCCGCCTGCTCATTGTCTACGTGTGGGGGAAGCAACAGACGAAGCAATCCGATGACGCATCGTTGGGCAAAAGAAATAGGCTCATTCAGATCTCTGTTCTTATTGCCAGAGGTATTCATAAGCACATACTTAACGGGACTTTCCGGGCTGTTCGCCTTGATGGCGTCACATAATCTGCTGGCAGCATCGGTGACCAATCTACGGGGATGGCCGTATATGCCTTTCCAGTTCATATTGTGACCCAGACATGATGCCACCGCGTCACATCCTTTGAGCTGATGGGCCATCTCTGTATCACTAAGGTCCAAAACACTGGCACAGATCAGGGTAAAATGGTCATGGTTCTTCAGAACCTCGGGCAATCTATCGGCCGACCGTGCAATCGCTCTCACATGTTGTCCGCGTTTGAGTAGCTGGGCTACCAAATGTTGTCCGGTCGCCCCACTGGCACCCACTACAAGTATTGTCATATGCTTACTTTTTTATCAGTTTCAAAAATACTGCATTTAATCAAAAAAGACCTTGCAAAAAAGTTAATGGTACTCACAAAAATGTTGGCAAGTGTTTTGAAAATAAACAATAAACAAGGAGTTCAGTTACATATCGGGATTATAGACCAAGGGTGCAGGATCAGGTAAGTTCATTTCCCGCATAAGGGCTAAAAATCGTGGATCCTGACGTAACGCCTTGTTGGTGGCTAAGACTCTGATCCAAGGATGAAAGGCGTGCTTATTTTCGGTCTGTAGATAATTAATCCATTCAAAACCCTTGTCAAAATCTCCTAATAAAAAATACATATGATATAGGCATAAGGCATAGAAAGGTGTGGGTTCCATATTTTCCAGCTCTTGGATTATTTCCTTTGCTTCCTTGATATTACCTGTTCGGATCAATGCCGGCCCATATCCCATATATTTATGGCCTGAATTGATAGCAGACGCTTTTTTTAATATTTCCAACGCTTCTTCGTTTTTTCCCTGATCCAGAAAAATTCTCCCTTTGATAAGCATACTCAACGCATAATCATGTTGCATTTGTCCAGCCTTTTCCGCTTCAGCAAGTCCTTCCTCATAAAGACCCACCCAACGATATAATTCTCCTAACCAGGCAGTATGCATAGGTGTAAAGGGATCCAGTTCCTGAGCACGCTTATGTTCATCAATTGCTTCGTTCATACGTCCAAAAAGGGCAAGAAACCACGACCTATGGTAATGGTTATTGGCCATATTGGCATTTAATTCATTGGCCTTGTTAAATGCGAATTCGGCCAACTGCCAATCCCAGCCATAATATGTATGATACTGAGAAAGTGCCGCCCATCCCTCTGCATTGGTAGAATCGAGTTGAATTGCCCTTTGCGCAGCCGCCAGGGCCTTGGGAAATACACCTGGCGGTGGCACTATACTATGGCCTAATTGAATGTAACACTCCGCCATTCCGGCATATGCATAAGGGTCGGCCGGATTTTTATCTATAGCTTCTTGAAAATAAACAACCCCACGTTGCCAATCCTCAACCGTGGACTTATTCAAATAGTGTTTTCCTTTGAGATACAATTCATAGGTCTCCGGATTTACCCGGCGAAGGTTCGACCATAATTGTTTGTCTTTCAGTTTTACCACTATCCCCATCTGTCTGGTGAGGTCGGCAGCCACCTCGGCCCATAAAAGTCGTACTTCAGAAACATCCTTGGTATACTCTTTTTGCCAGATGGCTTCCGCATCATGTTTTTCTTTAAGTTCAATAGTAACATTCAGGGAGTTTAGTTGTCGCTCAATTGAACCATAAACGAAGTAATCGACCAGTTTGATCTCATTTACAATGAGCATGTTGGTAGGGTTAAAACCAGCAGCAAAAACACGAGTGGAAACCTGACTTATTATCGTTAATTGATCAACTTTCGCCAGTTCGTTTATAAGTTCTTCGGTCATTCCATCCTTAAAATATTCTTCTTGATGATCGCCTTGCTGAACAAAGGGAATAACGGCTATTCTTTTGATATCGGGAGCGGTGAAATCATCATCCCATTGAGATCCCGCCCAAAAACTGACTATGCCTAGCAATAAAAATGCAAGCAGGACCGATGTTACAATCACCGTATTCAATCGTCGATTTGTGAGTCTAACGGTTTCTTCATCGGCAATGATATCTTTGGTTTTTTGAAATCCCTCAGAAGTCAAATCATAAACCCATGAAAACCCTATCCAGAAAAAAAGTCCAATGGACAACAGGTAGATCAACGCTTTAAGCGCGTATTCCGGGACATCGAAAGTGGGCAATACGGTTGAGGCAATTTGAATAATGACCCATGCAACCGCTAAATAGGCAATAGTGGACTTAAAAACATTTCTCCGTTTAAGCTCTGATATTAATTTGTTGAATTTCATAGTATTAATATAAAACTTCCCAAATGTTACCAACACTTCTTAAGGTATGGTCTATGCTGGAAATTCAATAAAGAATCCATTCTCTTAAAGATACGAAATCGTAGGCATTTTTCCTTCCAATAAGGTCCTAGATGTACAATTTAATTGGTTATTGTGGTTGTTTTTCCTTTAATCCAAGGGAACTATAAGCACAGGAATTTTAGATTGTTTTATAATCTGTGAAGACACACTACCCACAACTGCTTTGTACAAAAAACCATGTTCATGGTATCCGGCAATAATTAGATCAATATGTAACTTCTTGGACTCTTCCATAATCAATTCGATTGTTGATCCCTGGATAAGTAAGCCTGTGGCCTTAACTCCCTTTTCTTCCAATTTAGCACTGTATTTCTGAAGTTGCCTATGTTCTTTTCTAAGTGTCGATGCCCTGTTTTTCCGAACATATTCCTTTCCAACCGAATAACCCGCATAATCGGGATTTGGAGCGGCTATATGTAATAACCATAATTTTGCCCCGAATGCCTGCGCCAATTGAAATGCTTTATCAACCAGTAACTTTTCGTTTTTTCTAAAATCGATGGTAACCATTATATTTTTCATCTCTAACCACTTAAGACTTTCTTTTTAGCGTCTGCAGAGCTCATAACCCCTACAATCTCAAATTCCATAAGGTCTTTCCAGTTATCTATCCACTGGTATAACTTATCCTTGGAATCAGTTTCCATTAGCTGAAAACAAGTTTCAATTTTTTCATCGATCCAACTATCGATGTATTCCAAGCCGTTGGGCATAAGCCTCCCTTTCTCCTCCAACCGAGTATAAATTTCTTTGGTTTTATTGGGGTGGAATTTTTCGATGATCATGTACACCATACAATTTAATTTAACCAGGTTCTATACCGCTCTATAAGTTAATAAATATGTGCGCTATTTCAAAACATATGGTAAAAACGGGGTATTGAAGTTTTATGGAGCTTATATATAGATTCAACTCCCTTTGTATTATTTTTCTTAATGAAAATGCCACATCGGCCAAAGATTACTGTCTCTATATATGATAAACTTATTATGAATAGTCTTATGAAGACCTATACATTAATTTATATACTCGCGCTTCTTCCTTTTGAACCCAGTGCCCAGGTGGTGGATAATTTTAAATCACACACAGCATATTTAGCTTCTGATGAATTACAAGGGAGGGGAACCGGCAGTGAGGGGATACAGCTTGCCGCTGATTATATTGCCAAACAATTTAATTCAATAGGATTGCAGCCCATCAATAATGGTTCTTACTTTCAAAAATTTCCATATCCCGGACAAAAGAAAATGGAATCCAATGTTATAGGAATTATTTCCGCAGCCATAGCCACCAAAAGATCAATAGTGTTTACCGCACATTATGACGCTTACGGCATTCAACATATAGAGGGCAGCAAAGATTCCATTCATAATGGTGCTCGGGACAATGCCATAGGGGTAGCTGCCCTAATTGAATTGGCACAACAATTTAGCAGCGAAAATAAACCCATGCAGAATATTGTTTTTATTGCCACCGCAGGGGAAGAATTTGGGGCATATGGCAGTCAATACTATGTGGACAACGCGGTTTTTCCAAAAGAGGAAATCACTATTTGTTTAAACATTGATGGATTCAATGTATCCGGCCCAAGAGAAGATTATTTTATTTTTCCCCGTCAGGGCATTGATTTTATTGATGAAATTGAGTCCATTTCAAAGTCGTTGGGATGGCAATATATTTCTCCGGATTGGATCGACAGTATGAACACAAATTTTGATACTGCTTCATTTCTCGCCAAAGGTGTTCCTGCCTTTACACTTTGGACGGGAGGCCGATTAAAAGGTGGTGAAATCGCAAAACCAATACAATTTGGACAGATTCATGGTCCCGATGATGAGATAAATGAGTTTTGGAATTGGGAGGGTGTCGAAGATCATATTTCGCTATACAAGGCCATTGCGAATTATTTTCTTGAACATCCATCGGGCATCAGTGTTACCAACCCACAACTATTTGTGAATTAATACCAAAACTCCCCATTGAGTACCATAGCCAGGAACTGTGAAGGGGATGCCGAGAATGCGTATCAACTATCGGGAAATTTAGCCTAAAAGTTTGTTGGTATTGAATAATATGTTCATAAGAAAACCCATTATTCGAAAAAAATAAGGTGTGTAAGCACGTTCTGTACCATACACACCCTTTATTTTATGTAGCAATTGGGCCACCGCTACCCATTTGACTATGGGAGCCGTTTCTATAGGCCTATTTTTAGTGAATAAGCCGTATAAATCCCGTTTTGCAAAAAAAGAATCTTTCCTTATGCCTTCCCAAGGATACGGAACATGCCAGTACCACAAGTACCGCAAGTACCTTTCATGGCTTTACGGCCATTTTTCATTGTAACTTCATTAGCACTTTGAATTTCTCTTTTAGACTTACACTTTACACAATAACCTTCCATAATTTTCTAAATTTTGATTTTAATTTAATTTTTCCTTAACAAATATAGTATTTATGCTATAAGTTGGCAACTTCTTATTACCAACTTGGTAACTAACTTATAAACAGTACAACATAGGTTTGTAGCCCTTCACAATCTCGCTACGTTACGACTCCCTGAATTTTGCCGTCATTTCACTTATTTTAATACGATAAATTATTGGAATTCCGATAGCATTTATTTTGCTTGAAAATTCACTTATAAATTGAAGGTGTTTATCTTCTTTACGGGATATATTGCTTTTCACCCCTTCTGCAAACTGATGCAAATAATTCTTAGCATCCCTGCCATGGAGCTCCTCAAAAGTACCATGTACCATTACTGAACGCCATTTACTTACCGATTCAATTTCATCAACTGCAAATGAGACCACAGGGTTTTTTCGCAAGGCATTTATCTTATGGCCTTCCGTCGAATAACTTATAATCGCATTAGACGATTCGTCATAATAATAGGTGGTCGGAATAATATATGGACATTCCTGAAATATGAATGCCAGGTGACCTACATAGTTGTCACTCAGTATTCTAATGCCTTCTTCAGTCTTTAATTTTTTGAACATCTGCTTATTCCTAGTGTCAAAGGTGGTTAAACCTCTATTTGTCAACTATGATATTTCTCAGGTTACACATATTAAAGCGATGTCAATGGGGTTTAAAAGAGAACATCCCTAAAAAGAGAGGCTATCTTATGGGTGTGCCCCTTAAATCTTTGGTGCCTCCTTTGTGATGTATGGCCCCAATACCGCTGCAATTACAAAACCCCAAAGGAAATCTGAGGTAGCTGTTTCCAAGAGGTGTCCCATGCGTACCATATCGGACATAATAGGGTTAGGCAATAAAAGTCCACTACTTCCCAGTACCGTAAACAAAAGTCCAAGGAGTATGCCTCTACGAATCACGGAGCCCCTGGTCATGGCCAGCACCAACAGGCCGATCATAATCCACAGTCCCCCTCTAAAAATCTGGAAAAAATAAAGACCAGAGACCAGATTGGCCTTCATAATGGACAAAAAGGTTTCCATTTCCGTGGTTCCGGAATAAAGCAGCCGTACTTCATCAAACTGCCAGGCCACCAAATACCCGAACATAAAATAGATCAATGGCCAGACTAGGACAGCTAGTAAAATGATCTTTTTAAGCATGGGCCCTATCACTACTTTGTCTTTAGTGGATTCGGAGGTGCCCTTAAATTTACCACTGATCCAGGTAACGGCAACCGAAAACAAAAAGCACATTATTGCCCCACCGACTACAATGGCCGAAATACCATTTACAGGCAATTGAAGACTATCATTGAACCAAAGGGTCTCTATTTGGGACATAAAATATTGAATTCCAAAACTAATAAGGAAGATATTCCCAACCAATCTCCAGCCTTTTAGACGTGAGTTATAGATCAACAACATAATGACACCAGCGTTAAGGGCGCTGGCCACAAAGAGCATCAGCTCTGTACTTGCACTGGAATCGACCTCCATTTCCATTAGGCTACTAGGAAATAGCACATTCCCGATCAACAATCCCACAATCCAAAAAATCATCATTAAAATACTTAGCAAAAGCCATCGAAGCACCATTTTTATGTTTGTTCCCATATTATTTTGTTTTATTGATAATATTGTTTTTCCGCTTATGTATCAGGGCAAACCCCAGTCCAACCCCAATAGGAGGTCCGAGAATAATACCCAATTTAATATTGTCAAATAAAATTCCAATGATCAGGCCAAGAACAAATCCTATCGCAATACCAATTGTATAACGTATGACATCCTTTCTATTTATTTTATGTCATTTTAACAATTCCTTTCTAAAATACGAAAACTTAGCCATGAGGTTTTGCTGTAGTCCCCTTATATTTAGAAGCAAAGGTCTGTCACCAAGATGTATGCTTCTATGATATTTATCAACTTTTCTTATCTTATAGCGATTCTTTTTTTGTAACAAAACCCCAAATTAAGCGTCCTAGTATCATAAATAATGTAAAAAACCAAACCAATGGATTCACCAAAAAAGACCGCAAGAATAGCAGGGGCATTATATCTCCTTATCATTGTAGGGGGCTTATTCACAGAAGCTTTTGTACGTTCCAGTCTTATTGTCTCTGGAGATGCTACCGCAACCGCCAACAACATTGTGGCCTCTGAATCGCTGTTCCGTACCGGGTTGGTGGCCGATTTGATCGTTTTTCTGTGTGATGTTGGGGTAGCCATCCTTTTTTATGTCGTACTCCGACCTGTTAGCAAAACATTGGCCTTGGTTGCGGCATCTTTAAGGCTGGTAATGGCGGCCATAGCAGGGTTCAATGTGCTTAACCTTTTGGCTCCCCTACTACTTTTGAGCGGTGCCGATTACCTTAGTGTGTTCCAAACAGATCAATTGCATGCCCTAGTGTTGCTGTTTCTTAAAATACATACCTATGGGTACCATATTGCGCTCACATTTTTTGGTCTTCATTGTATGGTCCTGGGGTATTTACTGTACAAGTCCGACTTTTTCCCCAGAATATTGGGCGTCTTGTTGATCATTGCCTCCTTTGGCTATCTCCTGAACAGTTTTTCGGCTTTTATGCCCAATACCATTTCTATAAGTTATTTAATTCTTCTTTTACCCGCCTTAATTGCAGAAGTGTCGCTTTGTGGTTGGCTATTGGTAAAAGGGGTACAACAACAACCAATAAAATCGTGAACCGCTAATTTGTAACAAAGAACACATGGATTCAATCAGAAAGACCGCAAGATTTGTGGGCGTATTATTTTTATTATTTTTTATCGCAGGCGTTTCAGGGACCATTTTGAGGGGAATGTCGACCGATCTCACTGAGGTTGCGCAAAACGCAACCCAGACGAAAATATCTATTCTTTTGGACCTCCTTGCCAATACTATTATCGTTGGTATTGCGGTATTGTTATTTCCAATCTTAAAAAAATTAAATCAACAAATCGCCTTATGGTATTTTGGTTTTAGTCTTATTGGATTTGCTATCATTGTTGTTGGTAATGTCAGCATTTATTCCCTATTGACCTTAAGTGAGGAATATGTAGCCCTAGGCTCGCCAGATACCGAATATTTTAAAACCATGGCCGTTTTAAGGATAGGGGAATATTTTGGGGCCCATTTTATAGACTTGCTTGTTCATGCCCTGGGAGCTTCCCTGTTTTATTATTTATTGTATCGATCCAAACTCCTTCCACGCTTTATATCGGTCTGGGGATTTGCCGCGGTCACCTTGATGTTTACAGCAACCATATTACAGATTTTCGACCAAAGCGTGAGTTTGCTTTTGTACCTGCCAAATGGCCTGCTGCAACTATGCATAGGGACATGGCTGATTATAAAAGGATTTAATGCTTCCGTACTCGATTCTGACCCCCTCAAATAAGCCGATAGTATTCGTAACACATCCACTATCAATAAGGAAGTACAAATTAAGGAGAGAATATGAACTTGTTTTAGGTTGACACAAACATGATCTATAATAAGCATTTATTTCATGTTAGCCGCCGAAAGCTTTTCCCGTTGCACCATTTTACCACGAATTATTACCGTTTCAATGTCGTTGTAGGCGTTGACGGAGTTTAGGGGGGTTGGAATTTAAAATGAGCAGATTGGCTATTTTACCCTTTTCAACACCTCCATACAGGGATTCCATATGAAAGGCCCTGGCATTGTTGAAGGTGGCGGCCCTAAAGATTTTTTCCAACGGAATTCCGGCTTCAAACATATGTTGCATTTCCAAAAATCCATTTAACCCAGGAGGATTGGTAAACATGTTCATTGCGGGAGTATCCGAACCCAAAATAAAATTTGCATTATGGTCTGTTAAAAATTTGGCTACGGTATATAATCTAGCTTTGTAGAGTTTACCAATGGCAGACCACATTAGTTCATCATCTTCAAAATTACTTTTCATTGCTTTGTAAAAAGGCGGATTGGTTTTTTTAAGAAAGTTGGAGCGAGCTAGAATTTTATTGCGTCCCCAATCCCCTTCTTCCGTTGTAAGAACGTCCAAATAGGGTTTAGGATAAATATGCTCCAACATTTTATTTCCATCCAGGTTTCGTGTAATCAAATCCTGCTCCCCGGCTATGGTTCTTATAGTGAGTTGGTATGCCAGTTGTTTTTGAGCAATCTGTAACAGTACCTCCTTATGTGCGGGCGTTAATTCCAAATCATCGAATTCTTCCATAAAGTTGGTGGTCCAATTCTATAATCCATGGGCAAATATTTCAACGCCTGCCTCAAGGCCCACCTGATGCCCTTCTAATGAAGGGGCATGTAAAAGAACAGGTATATTTTGTCGTTGGGACTCCAGTACCAAATCTGATATTATCTCCCTACTTGGTTTGGCCCAACTTACCTTAAGTCCAGATGCCTCATCTTCATAGGCCAATTTTACACCAACGCCGTCCTGAGCCCTGATCTCAGCAACGATTTTTTCGGGGGTATGCTCAGCCAGGTCAATGCTGTCCGGGAAAACGATATCCGTATTGTAGGTATCGTGCAGAAATTGAAATTGGAACCGTGTTTCAGGAGCGTATTCTTCCATCTCCATCATAAAATCATCCATGACTTGTACCTGGTTCCCACAGGTATATATGTCTGGGTGAAGTGGACTGTTTTTGATTTCCTCGATTAGTTGGGGGGCATAATTATTAACATCCACCAAAGTTGTAAAGCCATGGTACAAGTAGCTTCTGGGTAATTGTTCAAAATAGGCACCCAACAATTCCTGATATTTATTTTTGAGTCGTCCGTTGAACCCCGCCGTATTGGCAAGATGTACGTGTGAATCCATTAAACCCGAAATAATAAATTTACCCTCTCCATTAATTTCCTTATAATTTCCTGACAATCTGGGTTTTAGGCTATCGGCATAAACAATCTTATCATTATCGATCACCACATACCCCAATAAGTTATCTACTTTTTTATCGTTGGCAGATATGATGGTAATATTGTTGAACACAGTCCCATCTTTAACTTCTAAAGACCCCTCTCTTTTGCATGAAATGGACACCAATAACACTAATAACAGAACACGATTTATTTTCAATTTCGAATTTTTATGTACCAACTCAATTAACTATTCGAAATGTTTTATGTAGTGTATTTGTAGTATTAATAGGAAATTTGTTACAGGAAATCTTTGTTTATAAGATATTAGTGGTTAACGGTCCCTTTTTCTGTTGTCTCTATTTCTTGGATAAATTTTTCCATGGCTATTGGTAAACTTGAAACATGGTTGCCTGCTACCGGAACCAATTGCATTTGTAGATTGTTCTTAGGATACAAACTATCTTTTAGCCTATTAACTAAATCATAACCATCTTCTTTTCCCAAATATACCACATGAGAATTGGCCATATTGTGAAGATTATAAACCGGAAGCCTGAAGTAGTTTTCCTCTTTGTTGGTATAATCGTAGGGGAATAATATCATGTCGTCTTCCGTGGCCCAAGATCGGATCAGATCGTGGTCATAGAATCCCGCGCTACTTCCACCCAATTTCACAGGTAGATCGTTGTGCAATGATAAATTCAATGTTATTCCACCCCCTACACTCCAACCGAACATATAGATCCGGTCCTTGTCCACAAAACTTTGTTCAGAGATCCATTTTATAGCGGCCCTGGCATCCTTTATTTCGCCCATAAATAGTTCGAAATATCCAGGATTTCCATTTTCCCCCCTAAAAGAGGGTGCAAATACGATATAACCTGCATCTGTAAATGGTTTGGTGCGTTCCATTTCTTTGTAACTCAGGGCAAAGCCTCCATGAAAATAAACGATAACCGGTTTCTTAATGAGGGGTTCCCTATTTTTTATGTTCAACAGACCCTTAAGTTCAAATGAATCCGACTGATATGTAACCAAATGAATGTCGCCTTTTTTTAACTCGAATTCTTCATAATCTTGAAAGGATTTTTCTTGTCTGATCAGTTTGGTTTCAAACTTTTTCCATTGCTCTGTATAACCGGTTTGGGTTATTTCCCTTGCATTTTTTCTCCCAGAACAACCCATTAAAAGTCCTGATAATATGACCGTAAATACAATTGTTTTCATAGGTTTATTTGACACATAACAATTTGAATAGTTTATATAAAGACACCAGCACTTAACAATAGTTACACTTCCTAGGCGGATACATTATTTTTTAAATATGGTGATGATATGTTTGAACCTAGGTCAGAGGCAAAGCTGCAAACCATTGGGCAAATGCCCGCCAGGGGGCAATTTGAATCTGAAATACTATAATGGCATGTACAAAAAGGTATAACCCAAGTGTTAATGGAAACACCCATCTGCCCATTTTCTGGTTTCGCTCCCCAATAATTAATCCGATCAACAGCAAATAAACGACAGCTATGGTGGCCAAATATCCAGCAGGCACAAAATCGGGACCTTCAAAAAATACGTTTTGAATAAACCGAACCAGTGCCGGTTCAATGAGCACCATCCCGGCCACAATCATCCCGCGAGCATGAATGGGCATTTTGCGCCGATACTTTATGGCAATACCGTAGCCCACAGCAAAAATAAGCAGGTCCTTGAATGGAATCCACAAGCTAATGCCTATGTTAGGATCATTTGGGTTCAGTCGGTTATGGGCCAAAAGCGTCACGGAAATAAAAATAAGGGGGACAAGGATATAGGACGACTTCCCAATTGATCTGTGCAAGGCAAATTTCTTTTTCCTGATCAATATGGGTTGGACAATTAGAAAAAAGATCCAGATCACGGCCAATACTGCATGGAAGTGAAAGTAAAAACTGAAGTCGGCCGTACCATCAAAAAATTTGGAAAAATAGCTGGGCCAAAAGCCGGCAATGGCCAATAAAAATAAGGCAATAAAATAATATCCTGTATTTGCAAAGGGTAATGATCGCGAAGCTCGTTTCATTGGAATGGTAAAAAGTTGGTTATTTAAATTTATGAACATGGATAATAATCCTTTTCTGGATTAGCACCACTGTTTGTATAAAGTTAACCAATTCCTTTAAATCCAATATTGGTTATCATAATCTGGGATACAATCAGAGTTTAGATAAGTAATGGCGTAGGTTTAATATTGGGGACATCTTGTAAACATTCATAGTTCTTTCGTATGCTGTTAAAGTCTGTCCGTCGTCATCCAAAATTTAATTTAACCTCCTTAAGGCTTAAAAAGATTTTCAGGGGTTTACTCAACCTATGAAAATAAAAAACTACCTTTCATGTAAATAACCAACTAATATTTAAAAAAATGAAAACTTATTACTTGCCCTTATGTTTAGCAATTTTATTGATTGGATGTAAGGCTGAAACCGAATCCAAAGCGGAGAGTTCCGCTGACCAAGCCTTCGAGCAAAACTCAAAAACCGTACTGACCAATCTAAAGGGTTTTCAAAACGAAAATGTAGATTACTCCATGTACGCAAAAGATTTCCGTTTGCTTGAAACAGGATTCGGTGCCGAAAAAGATTCTTTGTCATTGGATGATATGATGGCAAGCGACAAGGGAATGTGGGAAATGTTCGACTTTAAGATGTTAACAAACCCTCCCGTATTGTTACCTGGCGTAAATCCGGCTACCGGGATGCCCGATGGCTCAGTTCGCCATTATAGCGAGTGGGAGGTCACACGACCAGCAACAGATTCTACAGGTGCCCAATCTGGTCACATTAAATTATACGAATCCTTTGATTTTGATGCGGACGGTAAAATCTTGGTCCAACAGGTATATGGCGATTTCACAGGATTAATGATGCATTTGACCAGCAAAGAGTAAATCCTAGTCAATATCATAAGAACAAAAAAGGCCATTATTGATCAATAATGGCCTTTTTAAAATTTACACCCCTCACTCGCATATCAAAATCGAATGTTTAGTTGCTACGCTTTCGGAATGATATTAAAATTCTGGCTAAAGAAATTTTCAGGATCGTATAGGTTTTTAACCGCTTGTAATCGTTCATAGTTCTTTCCGTAGGCTGTCAAAATCTGTCCATCATCATCCTGATCCAGATAATTTGAATACATTCCTTCCGAGGCATAGGGAGCCATAGCATGGTGAAATTCGCGGGCCCATTTAATCATCTCCTGATCCTGTTCAGGATCGTTCCAACCCAGCCAAATTCCCAAGGCAAAGTTGGCATCCCTACCAACAAATGCGGTATCTCCTGCATTTACGTGGGCAATAGCGCCTCCCAAGGGCTCAAAGCCCAATAATGTAAAAGGGCCTTTAATCTTTACGGCATAGTCCAGAAAAGTCTGTATAGCCTCGTTGGAAAGTTCCCTGAAGAAATGGGTTTTCCAGTAATAGCGTTCTCCTTTGGGGACTCCGGCATTAAAGTTTTGCTGCAGGGCCACATAGGGCATGGTATCCACGACAGCCAGGATAGGATTACCCATCATTTGCAATGGTTCGAGTATTTTTCGACCTTCTTCATGGTCTCCGGCATAACAGGCCAATAAGAAAAAAGCGGGCGACCCATGCAACTCCGATGGGAAAGGATCTACAGGGGGGATGTTTACGACCAAGGCATATGCTGCCAACTCATCTGATGCTTGTGCCATTAGTTCACGATATTCCTGCATCATTTGGGTCGCGTTTTCCATGGGGTAGAAAATTTGCGCGGTAAGCATTTCCGGATTTTGTTCATGCAGTTGGAACCTAAATGAGGTGACCACACCAAAATTGCCACCACCACCTCGAAGTGCCCAGAAGAGATTAGAATTATCATGTTTACTACAATGGAGCAATTCACCCTCTGAGGTCACCATGTTCGCTGCGATCAAGTTGTCGATCGTAAGTCCATACTTCCGACCCAAATAACCAATTCCACCGCCTAAAGTAAGTCCGGCCACTCCTGTAGTGGAAACAATCCCTCCTGTAACCACCAGTCCGTGCTTTACAGTTTCCCTATCCAAATCTCCCAGGGTTGCCCCAGGACCTACTGTAGCGAAACGTGTTGTTGCATCTACCTGTACAGTATTCATTTTGGACATATCGAGCATCAGACCATCATCACATACCGCCTTCCCTGCTACGCCATGGCCTCCTCCCTTTACAGATACCAACAAATGATTTTCGCGGGCAAATTTAACCGCGATGATAACATCATTTTCATCAATACATTGGACAATTATGGCAGGATGCCTATCAATCATCCCATTCCATACCGATCGGGCCTCATCATAGCCAGCATCTTCTGGAAACAATACTGTTCCCTGAAGCTGCTCCTTAAAATTTTTTATCGAAGATTTGGGGATAGTAAAATTTTCCATGGACTTGCGTTTTTTTGAAATTGATTCTTTAAATTACAACATATCAGCCTATTAACAAAATATCAAGCTCTAAAATAAAGAACTGTTTTACCATCCAAAACCCATTGAAAACCTAGGCTTTTATATGCAAAATTATATTTTATGTTAAAGGGGGGGGGGGTTGAATTTAGTTTGGGCAATTCGCTTAATTAATCCTTTGTAATTCTCTTTGAATCCCAATTAAATTCATTTCAACTACTCGTAAATAGGAATTCTCCAGATATGGATTTTTGTAGTGGACTTTATTTTTTACAAAATCAGTTCAAATAATATCCTTGGAGTCGTTTTAGTAATCCATTACTTCTCAAAAAAGTTAACCCGGCCAACAATTAAGAAAATCACCCCGGCTCCCATCATTGCTCCCGACACAAATTCAAATCCGTTTTTACTGTAAAAATACGCCAGTAAAAGTCCTGCCAGTAACAATAAAACGCCAATTATCCGAGTTGCATTCATAATTATATCCATTAATTACACCTTCCCCCTGAACCTATTTTGATTGAACAGTCCACAACGTGTTTGCAACAATTCCAAACGAGGGAAAAGATGGCTAATATAGAATATTTACGCAAGACAATATGTATAAAAACCATAGAATAACTATGGTTTTTATACAGGGTTATATTTTATGTGTAAATGGGTCTGAAGGTAGTGTGGATGGCAATAAGCTCGACAAAAAATATCAAAATCGCTTTAATCTGCGATCTGTTTTCTCATAAGTGGGCTACTTATTAGGCTATATAGAAACTTTACGTTCATATGAAATGAGGACGCTACTTTGGAGGTGGTATTTTTTAATTCGGATAATTGATCATGATCATAATAGATCCCATTGAGCAACACTGCCTGTATGGTCATGGTATGTTTTATGTCTTCCAAAGGGTTTTTGTCCAAGATTACAAGATCTGCCACTTTTCCTATGTCAACCGTGCCATAGTCCCCTTCTAACCCACAAAACTTTGCCGGCACCGTAGTTGCTGCCCTTATGGCCTCAATATTGGCAAGTCCACATTCGGTAAGGTCCTCTAGTTCTTCATGCACGCTAAAACCTGGAAACACATTGGTATCCGTTACATCAGTTCCTAGCATAATAGGAACCCCTTGTTGGTGCGCCATCCCTACTTGCTTTTGGGATGCTCTATAGAATTTCATGTTTATTTCCCCATCCACTATTGACTCATTCTTGGCTATGGACCTGTCCAAATCTGGTTGCCACATAAGTTTTTTCCTTATTGTGGGAATATATTTTAAATACGGGCTTTCGTCAGCTTCATTACTGGCATAGGCACTCATTTTTAAGGTCTGTAATGTTGGGGTCCAATGGGTGTTATGTTCCCGCATAAGATCCATTAATTCAGCTGCCTTGTTATATTCAAAATCGGCCACCATAGACTTCATGGAAACGCTATATTGCTTTTGTTTATCCATTGAGGTTCTTAATTCATCAGCTCCTGGAAAACAGTCGAACATAAAAATTCGACCATGTTCAAAGCTGCGCTGGCCCAGAAGAATAGCTTCCTTGAGGCCTACATTCAGGGGTTTATGCCCGGCTATATGGAGGCCATAGGTGGGAGCAAGCTGCGCCAATTTTATATAGGACATTGCTGGAATTTCTGCGTATACCTTAATAAAATCCGTCCCCTCTTTTTTATAAAAATCCAACAAAGGAAGTACATCGGCTTCATTTTCCATTTTAAAAAAAGAAGGCACCCCATCAGGCACAGAAGAGCTTCCATTAATCTGAAAACTACTATGCAAGGCATATCTAGGACCTACATGCTCATTGTTGTTCACTGCCCTGTTCCATTCTTGGCGGTTTTTAGTCCCCGCCCAATAATTGTCTTGTTTGTTCAAAGTCCCAGACATATCACGTACACTGGTTACCCCATTGGCAATATACAAAGGGTGGTGAAGCCATTTTGAATAGGGCGTTGAATGGGTGTGCATATCCCATAGGCCCGGCATAAGATATTTTCCACTTCCTGTAATTATAAATGTATCCTCTGTGGTTGGGATGCTTCCGGCATCCGCTATTTCCGTAATTCTATTGTTACGGATAAGCACATCTTTGTTGGGCAGGACTTTGCCAGTAGGTATGTCAACTACGCTAATTGATTGAATTAAGGTAATCTCGTGTGCCGTTGCTGGGCTTATATTTGGCATGGGCCATAGAACAGCAACTATTATTAGGGTAGTTATTGCAAGTATAAATACTAAAACTACTTTTAATACTTTTTTGATCATTTTTGGTTAATTGATTGCTATACCTAAAAGACGAACAACACCGTGATTTGCTACAAAGGAAATTTTTAAATGGCCTTTAACTCTTTTTAGAAAAGAGCATATCCAATTCCAGGTATTTTTCAGACATCAAACTCAATGCAAATGCCGCTCCAGAAGCTGCAAATACAGAATAATCAAAGGCCCCTTTTATGCCAGTTGAAAAGGCGATTGCCAAGGCAAATAATAGCATAAGAAAACCACTTAATTTTGCAAATAATTCTGTTTTAAGACCAATGAGTAGACAAAGACCAAACAATACTTCAGCAGAGGTGGCGAAAATTCCCATGGCGGGAATCAAACTTTTTGGAATTAAAGGGTTGATCATCTCGGTATATGCCAAAAAATTATCCCAATTGCCCCAGGCAGAAATCTCTGATGGCCAATAGCCAAGTCTATCCGCAACCGCAGATAAAAACCCAGCTCCAATTCCGAATCTTAAAAAGAGTTTAATGATTTTCATGTTTTATTTTTAATTCAGAAGATTCAAAATTAATCTTCTTTTGCTTTCTTTAGTAGTTTTTGAGGTAACGATTTTTTGGCCTTGGCTCCCATTTGTTTTAGTTTTTCTATGCGAGTAACAATATTTCCTTG